>CAKUDW010000010.1 GCA_934645275.1 uncultured Clostridia bacterium | reverse complement strand
GCGCCAACTTCGCAGCGCTGCCCGTTTCCAACCGGATCCCCGTCGGCTTTTTCGGGTCAAATACCGTCACGGTCACCGTCGCCTTGATCTTCTTGTTCTTCGAGGCCGTTACGGTGATCTTCGCCTTGCCCGTCTTTACCGGCGTAATCAGGCCGTCCGCCGATACCTTCACGATCTTCGTATCGGACGACTTGAACGTTACCGCCGATTCCGCTGTGCCCTCCGGCAACAGCGTATAGTTCAGTTGCAGACTGTCCTGCAGCGCCAACTTCGCAGCGCTGCCCGTTTCCAACCGGATCCCCGTCGGCTTCTTCGGGTCAATTACGTTGATCGTTACCGTTGCTTTGACCTTGCCGCTGGTCGCCAGCGCAGTGATAACCACCTTGCCGTCAGCCACTGCCGTCACCAGGCCGTCCTCAGAAACCGTCGCAACCGCTTTGTTCGAGCTGCTCCACTTGATCGCGGAATAGGCGTTTGCGGGCTTGAAGCTGTAGTCGAGCTGCAGCGTTTCGCCAAGCATTAGCTGTTGCTTTCCGGACGGCGACAGTATCACGGACTTTGGCTTGCCCTTCAATTCCACGCCGTTTAAATAGCGCTCAATGACCTTACCATTTTCATCGACGATCTCCTGATGTAAACCACGGCGATCCTCCCAGGTCAGTGTCTTGCCCACGTAGAAGTTATCGTTAGTCCTCAGTTCCCAGGCTTCGCGTCCCTGCTCATTCTTGCCCACATAGGTCATCCGAAGCAGGCATTCACCGGTCTGATCGTCACGAATAAAATTGGTCGATCCGGGCAGTACGTTGCCGTCGTCATCGCAATAGATCTCCGAAATGCGATACATACTACCGTTGATGCGCTGGCTATATTCGACCCTGTTCGTGCCATCTGACTGCACAGTCGTCTCATATTTCTCAACCAGAACCCCGCTGGCATCGTAGTAATTCTCATAGCGATGGTTCTGAGCGGTTTCCCAGGCCTCACGCTTGTACTGGAATGCGCCATTTTGATCGTAGGCTTTCCAGCTCTCACGGCCATTCGCATCGGTACCCTGGTATTCCATGCGTCCCTGATAATCGCCG
Source organism: uncultured Clostridia bacterium (assembly GCA_934645275.1). The sequence continues at coordinate 19,515 of CAKUDW010000010.1, read as the reverse complement.
GTCTCATAATCATAATTATAATCGATGCTGCCCGCAAGTCTGTTGCCATCCGCATCGTAAATATCCTTGCTGACCACCTTCAACTCGCCGGCGATCATCTCTTCGCTGGTTTCGTTGCAGCCGCCGTCTTCCAGCCATTCACGCGCATGGCGCCCATACAGTTTACCATCCGCGTCGTACTGCGCCCAATACGCTATGCCGTTTTCGTCCTGCCATTCCCGGCTCGTACAGATAAACTCGTCGTTTTCGTCGTATTCCTTCCAGCCATCGCGGCCTTCTTCGTCCACACCCAGGTATTCCCCATACCCCTGATAATCGCCGGTCTCATAATCATAGAGATAGTTGATGCTGCCTGGCTTCCTGTTCCCATCCGCATCCAGGATACTCTTGCGAACCAGCGTCAGCTCGCCGGCGATCAGGTCGTAACGCTCCTCGCAACGCGCGCCGTTCTCCAGTGCCTGCGTCCGCGTGCGCTGAAGCAGCGCATCGCCCTCATAGCTATCGCAGTAGTCCCAGCCGTCTTGCGTGTATTTCTCCTCGCGCGTTTCTGCCAGCGCACATGTCGCCAACAGTGCCAGCGCGAGCAGGCATACTGCCGCCCATCTGAACCATCGCTTCATTCCAGTTTCCTCCTTACATTTTACTTATCATTAAAAACGACCCGCACCGCGAAGCCGCCATACGCGCTCACAAATGCCGCCTATTTGTTTAACATTTACAACATGGGATTTTTCAACCAATAGATTATATCACATCTGTATAATAACATTAAGTGTCCGGTAATTTCAACCATATTTTCACCACATATCCAATTTTACCGTCATGTCACAATGTTTTGCCCAATTTTTGACAGACGCTGTAACGTCTTCTCTCGAAAAATGAAGCATGCACTGCAAGGGTTGTCGGCGTCCCTCTACTGGAGCTACCAACCTGCAAAACTCTGTTTTGCCAATTCTTGTTCTTATCCTTTAAAAAGCGCCCTCCACCTGTTGTGATGGAGGGCGCTCTGTCCTGTCTTATTCTCTTTTATTCAATGCCAACTACATGGTAGCCCTTGTCCTCAACCGTCTTTTTCAGAATCTCATCAGCCAGAGGCGCTCCGAGTGCAACGACCGCCGTACCCGCAGTATGATCCACTTTCGCGCCATTCACCTCAGGTAGCGCTTCCAATGCCTGCTTCACGTTGGCCTCGCAGTGACCGCACATCATGCCTTCAATCTTCATCGTCTTTTCCATGATTTTCGTCTCCTCCTTCTGATTATCCAGATTTGTCCTCTTATTCTGTCCGATCCTCTTATCATGACGCGCATCGCGCAGCTTGAACAGATTCAGCCGCAGCGCGTTGGACACGACGCAAAAGCTGCTCAGGCTCATCGCCGCCGCACCGAACATGGGATTGAGCGTAAGCCCCAGCGGGATGAATACGCCCGCCGCCAGCGGAATGCCGATGGTATTATAGAAGAATGCCCAGAACAGATTTTCGTGAATATTGCGCAGCGTCGCACGACTCAGCCGAATGGCAGCGGGCACATCCGTAAGCCTGCTCTTCATCAGCACCACATCGGCCGCGTCGATGGCCACGTCGGTACCTGCGCCGATGGCGATGCCAATATCCGCGCGCGTCAGCGCTGGTGCATCGTTGATGCCGTCGCCCACCATAGCCACCTTGCCCTGCATCTTCAATTCACGAATTACGCTCTCCTTGCCCTCGGGCAACACGCCCGCAATCACGCGATCCACGCCTGCCTGCGCGCCGATGGCACGGGCCGTGCGCTCGTTGTCGCCGGTCAGCATGACCACCTGCAAGCCCATGTTTTGCAATTCGCGTACAGCCTGCGGGCTGTCCTCTTTAATGACGTCTGCCACGGCGATCACGCCCAGCAGCCGCCCGTCCCGGCTGAAATACAGCGGGGTCTTACCCTGCGCTGCCATCTCGTCTGCCTGCGCCCGGATAGCCGCAGGCACTTCCGCCGCGCCGCTGATAAATGCATAATTGCCGCCGCAGAGCGCCGCACCGTCGGCGTTGGCGCTGAGCCCGTTACCCGGTCGCGCCTGAAAATCGAAAACCTGTTGCGCCGTCAAGCCATCCGACTCAGCGCGCTGCAGGATTGCCCGCGCCAGCGGATGCTCGCTGAGATGCTCCAGATTCAGCGCCTGCTGCATCAGTTCCTGTTCGGAAACACCGTCCGCAGGCAAAATATCCGTTACCCTCGGTTCGCCGGAAGTAATGGTACCAGTCTTATCCAACGCCACGATGCGGATGCGGCCTGCTTCTTCCAGTGACGCGGCGGTCTTGAAGAGAATGCCGTTTTTTGCGCCCAACCCGCTGCCGACCATGATGGCCACCGGCGTGGCAAGTCCCAGCGCGCATGGACAGCTGATGACCAACACGGAGATGCCCCGCGCCAGCGCATAGCCAAACTCGCGGCCCAGCAACAGCCACACGATGGTTGTGACCAACGCAATGGATATGACTGCCGGTACAAATATACCGGACACCTTATCCGCAATCTTTGCGATGGGCGCCTTCGTAGCTGCCGCATCGCTAACCATTTGAATGATTTGGGAAAGCGTGGTATCCTCGCCCACGCGCGTGGCGCGGCACTTCAGATAGCCGGACTGATTCACCGTGGCTGCTGACACCGCATCGCCCGGAGCCTTGTCTGCCGGAATGCTCTCACCGGTGAGCGCCGCCTCATTTACGGCACTGCTGCCCTCGACGACCACGCCGTCTACCGGAATGCTCTCGCCCGGACGCACGGCAAATATATCTCCCTTTCGCACCTGTTCGACGGGAACCACCGCTTCTGCGCCGTCACGAATCACAGTGGCCGTCTTTGGCGCAAGTTTCATCAGGCCCTTCAGCGCATCGGTCGTCTTGCCTTTGGAGCGGGCCTCCAGCATCTTACCCACGGTAATGAGCGTCAGTATCATGGCGGCGGATTCAAAATAGAAGTCCATCATCCAGTTCATCACGGCTTCGCTGTCGCCGCGCAGCTGTGCGCCGGTCATCGCAAAGAGCGCGTACGTGCTATACACAAAGGCCGCCGCCGAACCCAACGCCACGAGCGTATCCATGTTCGGCGAGCGCCGCCACAGGCTCTTAAAACCGCTAACGAAGAATTTCTGGTTGATGACCATCACAATCGCCGCCAACAGTAACTGCGTGAGTCCCATGGCAATGTGGTTGCCCTCGTAGAACGCGGGCAGCGGCCATCCCCACATCATATGGCCCATGGAGAAGTACATCAATACCAGCAAAAAGCCGAGTGACCAGAACAGCCGCCGCTTAAGCGCGGGCGTTTCGTGATCCTCCAGCTGTGCCGCGGCATCCGAGGCCGCCGCTTTTTCCGCACCCTTCAGCGAAGCGCCATAGCCCGCCGCACGCACGGCGGCGATGACGGCTTTTGGCGCGGCGTCGCCCTCCACCCCCATGGAATTGGTAAGCAGGCTGACTGAACATTCGGTCACACCTGGTACCTTTGAAACGGCCTTCTCCACGCGCGCGCTGCACGCCGCGCAGCTCATGCCGGTCACATTATACTGTTTCATATATGTGCCTCCAAATTGCGGCAATTGCGCCGCAGCTTTTAATATTGAGACATGCACTAGCATTGCCCATTTTTCGCTATTTCATCAGCTTTTGCATGGTCAGCACCAGCTCGTCGATCACCTCGTCCTTGCCATCGCGGATATCCTGCGCCACGCAGCTTCGGATGTGACTGGCCAACAGTTCCTTATTGAAGGCGTTCACCGCCGCATTCACCGCCGCAGACTGTACCAGTATATCCGGACAATACGCTCCGTTTTCCACCATGCTGCGAATGCCGCGCACCTGACCCTCAATGCGGTTGAGCCGGTGAATCAGCTTCTTATATTCCTCTGGCGATCGTTCCTTTTTGCGCTGATTGCAACAGCAACACTTTTTATCGTCCACGACCTTCGCCCCCATTCGCGCACGCTTTATACCCCCGGTAGGTATTTATATAATATACCCCCATAGGGTATTTGTCAATGTGTTCACAGAAAATTTTCATTGAACTGGATCGCAGCAGGAAGCGCCTGAAATTGGCGCTTCAGTCATAAGCGGCGCTTCAACCGCTTCACCGCCGCTCTCCAACACGGAAATATTTCCGCGAATCATGCCCATCCAGCAACTGTAGGGCATGTCGCCCGCCTCGAATGGCGTAAACTCAATGATATTCTCCCCCGGTTGAAAGCTATATTCCACATTCAGCGCTGGAATATATATCCTGTTGTTGCATCCGTTAATCGAGCCATCGGGCGCGTCGATGATCCAGCGCACAGGCCTGCCTGCCGCCACCGTGATGTTTGGATACTGACCCGTTTGAAGCGTGCTGCGCACAATTTGTACGCCCGCGTCGTCCTTCTGCACTGCGGCAGCCTGCGCATCACTCGCAACCATCTGTGGCCGTATGCCTGCCAGCACCGCACCCTGTGAAAGCATGGAAAGCCCCAGAACCACCACCAACACTGCGCCCGCTCCAGTAACGGCTTTACCGAATTTACGCCCCAGCGCCGCTACCAACGAACTCAGCCCCAGCATCAATGGCACCGTGCCCAGACTAAACGCCAGCATGGCACAGCCCCCGCGCAGCGGGCTGGCGGAAGCCAGCGCCACCAGCTGCATGGCCTGCAATGGTCCGCAGGGCATCAAGCCATTCAGCAACCCGGCCACCAGTGGGCCATGGCCGCGTCGCTTCGGCAAGTGAAATGGCAGTCGAAAGCGAAAGCGCCTCAGCTCTGGAAACAGCCCCAGCAAATTGAGTCCCATGCAGACCATCACCAACCCGGCAAGCAGCTTCAAAACGCCCTGAAGCAGCACAGACAACGAAGTATTCAATCCCGAACCAAAAAGCATGCCGCAGAAGCCCAGAATAGCGCCCGTGAGCGTGTAGGAAACAATCCGCCCCGCATTGTAGCAGAGCGCGGGCTTCAGCGCAATGCGAATGCTCCGCCGCTGCGCCGTATCACGCGCAGGCAATACCTGCGAAAGGCCAATGCCGCCGCACATGGCCACGCAGTGTATCGACGTCATCAGGCCCACCATAAAGAGCATACCGTAACTCATATTTGCCTGCGCCAGTTGTCCCGGCGCAAGCAGATTGAGCGCTCCAGTCATCTCCAGCAGCGCATAGAGCGCCGCAATCAGCGACAGATAACCCAGTGCACGCAGCCATTCTGCGCTCCGCCGCTCCGTGCGCACGGCATAGCCCAGCTGCTCCAATCCGCGCCTGAGCTGTTCATCTGAAAAGACGTCTGTATCGCAAGTCAGCGTCGCATCGCCGCGGTCATAGCTCACCCGTGCATGTAACACACCCGGCGTTTCCTCCAGCATGCGCTGAATGCGTGTCTGACAGTTGACGCAGTGCATGCCGTCTATCCAGAAATGCAGTTCCTCTCTATGCATGGTCCTACGCCCTCTTCCAATTGGCAAAGGCTGCGGCCGCGCGCACCAGCTCCGTTTCCGGAATCACAATATCATTGCCCTCCACCGTATAATCCTCCACCGGCATGGGATTGCAACCACCCGCTTCGTCGCCCAGCGCATCGAGCGAGAACGCATTCCCACAGTTCTGTCACACCAGGTTGCCTTGCTGGTACTCAAAGTAGGCAAGCGGCGAACCCTGGCACACCTGACAGGTGTTATAAGAAACCCTCGGCTGGCCTTCACCATCCAGGCAGGCTATCAGCTGCATCTTTGTGCCATTCTGTGTCCAATCAATAAAGCTCGGCTCCGCCGAAAGCACCTTGCCCGCAATGCGCAACGCGTCGGTCTGCGCCGTCTCGCCCCTGGAAGCGCCGCAACCGCCAAGCAAAAACGCCATCACAATAAACGCTGCCGCCATAAAAAGGTATCTCTTCAACATTTCGAATTAAACCTCCATATTTAATCATACTTGCCGTTGCAGCCTGCCAGCCGCTCGTCGACAAGGATGATTATAGCATCATATCATAGTTATTCAATAGGTTTTATATGTTTTAACGATGTTGCCATCCAACCGCTATATTTTTTAATCGGCCATATTCTCTATTGACAAAGCGGTTCGCATGAAATATAATATAGCAACGCTTGTAGCGCTACATATGTTTTTTAATCAATGGAGGATTTACCCATGCCTCGGCAGTTCATGTTTACTCAAGAAGCTATCATTGCCGCAGGACTTGCGCTTGCGCGAGAAGGCGGCATGAGCGCTGTTACGGCCCGCGCGCTGGGGCAACGACTCGGCGCGTCGTCCAAGCCCATATTTGGCCTTTTCCGAAATATGGAAGAAGTGCAGCATGGCGTCATGGTCGCCGCTTTTCAGCTGTATCAGAATTATCTGGCCACGGACATGGCCGCTGGAAGATATCCACCCTATAAGGCAAGCGGCATGGCCTACATCCGCTTTGCCAGAGAGGAACGCGAGCTATTCAAGCTGCTGTTCATGCGCGACCGTTCGCATGAAGCGCTGCAGAATGACGACGACAGCGAAGCGTTGCTCGCCTTGATCCAGAAAAACACCGGCATGAGCCGCGAGGCTGCCCGGCTTTTCCATCTTGAAATGTGGATCTATGTGCACGGCATTGCAACGATGACCGCCACGGCCTATCTCGATTTTGACGAAGCAAGCATCAGCGGCATGCTGACCGACGCTTATATGAGCCTGAAACAACGATTTCTGACCGAAGGCTCGGCGCTGGAAGCGGTTCTGATGCCGCAGGAGGTTGAAAGATAAATGGATGCAATTAAGACAATTAAATTGAGTAAAACCTATGGCCGCCTGACGGCGGTGGATGGTCTCGATCTCGCCATCGCACAGGGTGAATTATTCGCACTGCTGGGCGTAAACGGCGCAGGCAAGACAACTACGCTGAAGATGCTATCCTGTCTCACCCGTCCCAGCGGCGGCGACGCGCTGCTGAACGGGCGCAGCATCGTAACCGAGCCTGCGGCAGTTAAGCGCATCATTGGCGTTTCGCCGCAGGAAACGGCGGTGGCACCAAACCTGACAGTGCTCGAAAACCTGCTGTTGATGGGTGGCGTACATGGCCTCACGCATGAAACAGCACGGCGCAAGGCTGACACGCTCACCGAACGCTTCGGGCTTGAGCCTGTGCTCAAGCGCCGGGCGGGTAAACTGTCTGGCGGCTGGCAGCGACGGCTGAGCATTGCCATGGCGCTTGTGAGCGAGCCGGAAATTCTGTTTTTGGATGAACCCACGCTCGGACTGGACGTGATCGCCCGCAGCGATTTGTGGGAAATCATTCGCGCGCTGAAGGGCAATACCACCATCGTGCTGACCACGCACTACATGGAGGAAGCGGAAGCGCTGTCCGACCGTATCGGCGTGATGAAGGACGGGCGGCTGCTCGCGCTCGGCACTGCCGCTGAACTCAGGCAGCGCGCGGGCACGGATAAATTTGAAGACGCGTTTGTAAAAATCGTAAAGGGGGCTGTGGAATGAAATCAATGGCGCTTTCCGTGAGAACAACAAAGGAAATTCTGCGCGATCCACTGAATCTCGGCTTCGGACTTGGCTTTCCGCTGATTTTGCTGCTGCTGATGACCGCCATACAGGCCAATATCCCCGTTTCGGTATTTGAAATTGCCAACCTGGCGCCCGGCATTGCCGTGTTCGGGCTATCATTCATGGCGCTGTTTTCCGCATCGCTGCTCGCCCGAGACCGCGAAAGCGCTCTGCTCCAGCGGTTGTACACCTCCCCGCTGTCCGCGGCCGACTTCATTGCTGGCTACGCGTTTCCAATGCTGCCGATTGCGCTGATGCAGTGCATCATCTGCTACATCGCCGCTATTGCGCTTGGTCTGCCCATTTCGCCGCGGCTTGCGCTGGCTGTGCTGCTGATGCTGCCCGCCATGCTGCTGTTCATCGCGCTCGGGCTACTCTGCGGCAGCGTGCTCGGCATCAAGCAGGTAGGCGGCATCTGCGGCGCGCTGTTGACCAACCTGACGGCCTGGTTTTCAGGCGCGTGGTTCGATCCGAATCTCGTAGGCGGCGTCTTTAAAAAGCTGGCCAATGCACTGCCTTTTCTGCATGCGGTCGAGCTTCAGCGCGCCGTGCTGCGCGGCGATTATGCCGCCATACTCCCTCACATGTACTGGGTGATCGGCTATGCTGCCGTTGCCGCCATCGCAGCGGTGCTGCTATTTCTCAGGCAGATGAAGCGACAGTAGGCGTTTATTCCATATTCTGGCTATCCCCATCTGCCCACGGCCGAAACAATAGATTAGCGCGGCTGCTGTCATCTCTCACGATGCACACCTGCGCGTTGCACGCACTGTGCACGATGCGCCGCGCTTCCATATCTCCCGGCGCAATCAGCACCAACTGTGACGTTATCAACGAAAGATTTCGGCGTGCAAAGGCATTGAGTCGACGCAGCTCGCGCGGCCACGCGTCGCGCCCGCTCGCCGAAAACAGGCTGCTCTCCATCAGCGCCAGCCGGTCAACCGGCAGCTGTGCGGCCAATGCCGCCGCTACGCAGCTGCACGGACCGCATGCCGCCACGCAAACCCAGTCGCATACGCGCCGAAGTCTCCACAACGCTGCTTGCGCCTGGTCAAGCCGCCGGCCCGCGCCATCGAACACACATTCCACGGCGCGTACATCTGTGGGCAGCTCGCCGCAAAATACACTGGTTTTCTCCATCTCCCGCAGAAATAAAACGCCGCGTGCCAGCTTCATGCCTTCGCCCTCCGCTCAAAGATATTTTCTTTTGATTTTATGCGTGTGGCGGCGGACACAAAACAGGCGGTTCACACTTTCTCAAATCAAGTGTGAACCGCCTGTTTTATCTTTAAGTCGTTACCGCTTCGGCGCGACTAGAGCGCCTTTATCACTATCTGATTTGCAAGGGCTGCGCAGTCCTCGGCCCGAATCAACTGATCTGGCGGCGTCATACAGCGCACGGTGGCCGCGGCCACGCCCAATCTGAATGCCTCAGTCATGCTCCAACCGCGCACGAAGCCTGTCGCGAGTCCGGCAATCATCGAATCGCCCGCCGCCACAGTCGAGCATACCCTTACCCGAAGCCCCGGCGCATGAATAAAGTGCTTGCCATCGGTCATCAGTGCGCCATCCGCACCCATCGAGACGGCAACCATCTTTACCCCACCTTCTACCAGCTTTCGCGCCGCCGCGCAGATGCTATCCAGCGAATCCAGTTTTTCGCCGCTAAGCAGTTCCAGTTCATAGCGATTCGGCTTAATCAGGAAGGGCTTCGCGCGCAGACCCGCCCGCAGACGTTCACCGTCTGCATCCAGAAATACGCGGCAATCACTTCCCTGCGCCGCCTCGGCAAGCTGGGCGTAAAAATCCACTGGACATCCAGGTGGCAGTGAGCCGGTCAGTACCAGCGCATCCGACTTTTCGGCCTGTCGTGCCGTAAGCGCCGCCATTTTACACATTTGTTCTTCATCCACTGGCGTACCGCTGGCGTTTAGCTCGGTAATTTCTCCCTTTTCGCGGTCGAACACCTTCATATTCACGCGCACTGCGCCGTCGCACCACACAAAATCGCCCATGGCGCCGCCCTCGTGCAGGCGCGCTTCAAACATTGCCCCACCCTCGCGGTACATAAAACCGATGCAGGCCGCTTCTTCACCCAACGCCGCTGCTGCGAGCGCCACATTCATGCCCTTACCCGCCGCTACGTCCGTTTGCTTTTTAATGCGATTCAGACCGCCTACCTCAAGCCGCTCTAATTCCAGCGTGCGATCGATGCTCGGATTCAGGGATACGCTGCTGATCATAAGTTCAATCCTTTCTCCGTCAGCCGACGGAAGCGCCTGTCTGCGGCGCGATCTGCTCATCTGCCTGCGGTTCTGCCGCTACATCAGGCGCACCTGCACCGCCGCCATCGCCATACATATCAAAATCAATACTATCGTCGAAAGTCATGCCCGCGTACATATCGTCGCCATCCGCAATATCGCCCGGCTGAGTTCCAAAGTCATCCCAACCGCTCATTGCCGCCGCATCGGCCGTCATGCTGGTTTCAGCGGGTATTTCTGGCGTCGCTTCGGGCTGCGCCTGCGGCAATTGTGTCACAACGTTCACCGCGAAACTCGCCGCCGCACCGCTTTCGCTGGACGCAGTGATGATCGCTGTACCGTAGCCGCCGGTCATGCGTACAAGACCCTCGGACGAAACGGTCGCCACTTGCTCATTGTTGCTGGTAAAGTGAACGGTAGCATCGTCCACGTCAACAGGCGCAATCGACCAGTGCAGCTGAATCGGCTCGGCCGCCTGCTCCCTGAGCAGATATACTTCCTGTTGATCCAGCGTTATTTCATGAATCGTCACCTGAACCTTCATGCGGCAGCTCGCCGTCATGCCGTCCGCAGACGCTTCAATGCGGCAATCGCCGCTTCTGAGCGCCGTAACCCGGCCCTGCTGATCCACCTTTGCCACGCTTTCATCGCTCGAAGACCAAACTACCAGATGGCTCGTCTGGCTATCCACGTTGCCGTCCGCATTCAGGAACAGCAGCTGTAACTGAACCTCGTCGCCACGCTCCAGCGTCGCCCGCGCAGGATCCAGCTGAATATCCTCGGGCGCCGCTTCAACCGTAACCTCCATACCGCCGGTCAGACCGCCAGCACTGAGCGCGCTGATATAGACCTTGCCCTGCCCCATAGCGCGCAGCTCGCCGTTTTCATCCACGCGTGCCACGGCAGAGTCAGAGCTGATCCAGCTGCGCACACTGTCCGTGCAATCTACCGGCAGGTAGGATGCGTTCAGCTGTACGCGCGCGCCCACGCCCAGCGTGAGCTCGGCGGGTGTAATGCGCATGGCCGTACCCGGCACATCCACATACACGCGGGCAGAAGCGCTCTTTCCCGCGGGCGTGATTACGGAGACATAGGCGCTACCGCCGCTTACGCCCTCCACGCGTCCCGCCTGATCGACCCGAACGACCCCTTCATCGGAGCTGATCCACTGAAGGCGCGCGTCGGAAGCATCGGCGTTGTAACTCACGGTCAGACCGCTGATTTCGCCCTTGGCAATGTGCAGTTCATCCACATTCAGTTTCAATTCAGACATCGGCACGCCTATGACCTGCACCTGCATCTGCGCCGCGGCTCCACCGGAAGCCCGCGCTGAAATAACCGTCTCACCCGGCGCAAGGGCGTAGACCGTGCCGTCTGTGGCAATGGAGGCCACGTGCGCATCCGACGAAGCAAACTGCAGCGACTGATCCGGTTCGTCCGACGCCAGCGCGCAGCGCACAGTATAACTATCGCCCACAGACATCCGCAGAACAACTGGCGACAGTATCAACTGATCCTCCTGACCAGCGCGCATCGGCGCAAGCAGCAAACAGGCCAGCAGCAGACAAAAGGCCAGCGCCGCCAGCTTTCCATATGAGGTGTGCAAAACTCAGCTACCTCCTGATTTCTCAAATGTATAATTATATCATATCAACCGGCCGAGACACCCGCAACGCTCGGCTGCATTCCAATTTCCCTATTTTATTATACGAAATTTCCTGCGACAGGTCAACGGCTTTTTACGCATAATATCTTGCCACAAACGCCTGTACGGTGTAAACTGAAAGCACATAAAAGCTTTTCCACAGGGAGGCGCATTGAAAATGAAACTTCGGCTAAACGAGGAACAGCTCGCGCATCTGAACGCCTATCTGGATGCCGGCGAGGACTGCGAACGCCTGAGCGCGCGCGAAGCCGTGCTGGACCTGTACGATATTGAAGCGCCGATAAGCATGAACATCGTGTTCGTCAAAGGCGGTATCGCCATCGACGGCGCGGCCTATCTGCTCTTCAGTGAAAACGACAACGGCTACTACATGGGCGAGCGTATTATGGATGTTGAAACCGTGCGCTGCGCGCTAATCGAGGCCGGCGCGCTGCTCCGGGCATGAGTGGTCTCTTCGCGTCTGAGGAGGATTTCAGCGCAATCGAACAGCTGCTCTGCTGCGCTTATCCGAAAAAAGATATGGCCGCGCTCACCCGCCAACTCAAAAAGAGTTTTGTAACGACGGGTGCGCTGTACAGCGCAAATCCATATCTGCTGGAAAGCTGCGGCGTACATCCGCACATGGCGCTGCTGATCAGTCACTTACAGGACATGGTGCGCCATCATCAACGGCTGGAACTCGTAAAAGCGAAAAACATGGGGCGTCTCGAGCTGGCGCGCGATTACCTCATTTCCAACTTCTTCGCGCTGCCTGTTGAGCAACTGTACCTGTTCTGTCTGAACTCGCGCGGACGCATGTTCAGGAGCATTATGCTGCACGAGGGTACGCAGGATGGCATGCTTTTCAGTCTGCGCCGCCTACTTTCCGAGGTTATCAGCACGTCGCCCTACGCCATTATTATCAGCCACAACCATCCCCAGGGCACGCTGCGTCCCTCACAGGAGGATATCGATACCACCATGGACATTCTGGAGGCGCTGCCCGCCGTCGGCGTTCCGCTGGTAGATCATATAATCGTCGCAAGGAACCACGCCGTCAGCATGCGCGATAACGGCTTCATACCCGCGCAAATGTGGCTGAAGCAGCATCCCAACAACCGCCTGCTCCGGGACTGGCTAAAGCCGGCTGAACCGCCGAAATCTCCAAAGCGGAGACCGCTTGAGAACAGCGGCTCTGATCGCTGATATCTTCACGGCTTGCCAGTGGTCAAAGGGAAACCGCAAAACACCGGTATAGCAATCGCGCCGTTGCCTACGGCAGGCGCGGCCAACCCGCCCTCTGCGCAAGCTGCGGGACGGAGGCGGCAAAACCTTCATTCTTGCCAGTCTGTCTTTGGGCAGCGGTGTCGGAGCCTCCATTTTGTGGAGGCTCCGGTGCGTTTTTGCTAATTCTGCCCTTTGAACGGAACAAATCCAGCGCATAAATCGCTGGATTTGTTCCGTTATGATATGGTACTCTCATACGCTTTTGCCAAGAAATCAGCTCATTGAAAAATGGCAATCCACATGTCTGAGATTTATCTTTCAACCAGAGCGGACCGCATCTTACTTTTCGGACTCGCGACGCTCAATATCCATAATCATTGCCACGCGCTGGGCATGCCGTCCACCCTCAGCTTCAGTTTCAAGGAAAGCGTCCACAATGGCTTCAGCCATCTGCGGCCCGACGATGCGCGCACCGAAAGCAATCATATTGCAGTTATTATGGGCACGGGACAGGCGCGCGCTCACGGGTTCGGACACGCATGCACAACGAATGCCGTGTACCTTATTGGCAGCCAACGAAATGCCCACGCCGGTTCCGCACAGCAATATGCCGCGCTCGGCACGGCCGTCCGCCACAGCTCGGGCTGCGGTTTCGCCGCGCACGGGATAATCGGTGCGTTCTTCAACGTCAATGCCAAAATTCAGCACCTCGTGTCCCTTGGATTCCAGATAGGCCATAACATGTTTTTTCAATTCAACGGCCGCATGGTCGTTTGCAAGCGCAATTTTCATGGTTTGACATTCCCTCCGAAACACAGAATTTTCCTTTATAATATACAACCCACGCCATCGTTTGTCAACCGCATGCGGTGCGGCTTGACAAGCCGGAGCGTTGCGTCTAAAATAGAACCATCCGCGGCGCGGACGCTCTTTTACTTGCCGCGCGTTGAAATATACTTATTTAAAAGGGGTGTCTTTAAATGAAAAAACTGATTTCACTGTTTCTTGCGCTGTGCCTTCTGACCGTTGGCTGCGCACTGGGCGAAGGCGTGCGCGTAGCTGCGCTGAAGGGCCCGACCGCCATGGGTATGGTAAAGATGATGGACGGCAACAATGAATACGAATTCGAAATCTGCGCCGCCGCGGATGAAATAACGCCGCGCTTCGCCAAGGGAGAAATTGATATCGCCGCGCTTCCCGCAAACCTTGCGGCCGTACTCTATCAGCGCATGCAGGGCGAAATTCAGGTATTGGCCGTAAACACGCTGGGCGTACTCTATATCGTCACGACCGATGAAGGCATAAACAGTGTTGCAGACCTGAAGGGCCGCACCATCTATTCTGCTGGCAAGGGGGCGACGCCAGAATACGCGCTGAACTATATCTTGCGCGCCAATGGGCTGGAACCCGGCAAAGATGTAACCGTGGAATACAAGGCTGAGCACAGCGAATGTCTGGCGGCATTGCTGGGCAACGACGGTTCCGTGGCTCTGCTGCCGCAGCCGTTTATCACCACGGCGCTGAGCAAGGCTCCCGAAATGCGCGTAGCGCTGGATCTGAGCGCCGAATGGGATGCACTACAGCCTGACGGCGGCAGCGCTATGATTACCGGCGTAGTCGTAGCACGCCGCGATTTCATTGAAAATAACCCTGAATCCGTGGCGCAGTTCATGGATGAATACGCCGCCTCTGTGGCGTGGGTCAACAGCAACACTGCCGATGCTGCAACGCTAATCGAAAAATTTGATATCGTTCCCGCCGCCGTGGCTGAAAAGGCGCTGCCTGCCTGCAATATCTGCTTTATTTCCGGCACGGAAATGCAGAAAAAGCTCAGCGGCTATCTTGAGGTGCTCTTCGAGGCCGACCCGGACTCCGTGGGCGGCGCGCTGCCCGACGCCGGATTCTATTATGTTGAATAAGCGAAACGTGCTTATAAGAACAGCAGTAGCGGCACTCTGGATCGCCGCATGGCAATTCGCCGCTGTATTGGTCGGACGGGATTTTCTGCTGTCTTCCCCCGTTCAGGTGCTGTCTCGACTGGCGACGCTCGTTTGCACGCCGGATTTCTGGTGCGCACTGCTGCGCTCGTCGCTGCGCATACTGCTGGGCTTTTCGCTCGGATTGTTGTGCGGCGTGAGCGCAGCGGCATGTAGCGCGCGCTGGCATGTATTTCGCGAGCTGATCGCGCCGCTGTATGCCGTGACGCGTGCCATACCCGTAGCCTCGTATGTGATTCTGGCGCTGCTCTGGCTGCCTTCTCGCTGGCTGTCCACGTTCATCGCCGCGCTGGTGGTTTTCCCGCTGATATACGCGGATGCGCTGGCCGAAATCGAACGGGCCGATCCCGGAATGCTCGAAATGGCGCGCCTGTTTCGCTTATCCGCGCGCCGCAAGGCACTGTACTGTTACGCCTTACCAGCTTTACCCGCGTTTGGGCAAAGCTGCGCTTCGGCCATTGGCCTTGCCTGGAAATCCGGTGTAGCTGCGGAACTGATCTGCATTCCGGCGGGCACAATCGGCGAACGTCTCTACCGCGCCAAGGTATATCTGATGACCGGCGATCTGTTCGCATGGACCATCGCAATTGTGCTGCTCAGCGCCGCGTGTGCGCGGTTGTTCACATATTTGCTGCGCGCCGTCGCCGCGCGACTGGAGGGACGAAGCACACCATGGATCTGATATTCGACCGCGTATGTATCGCATTTGGCGAAAAAGTGGTGCTGAACGGCTTCACACATTGCTTTCCATCCGGCGGCGCCACCTGCATCGTCGGACCGTCTGGCCGCGGCAAGACCACGCTGCTGCGGTTGGCCGCGGGATTGATTGCGCCCGATTCAGGCGCAGTCTTCAGTG
Source organism: uncultured Clostridia bacterium (assembly GCA_934645275.1). The sequence goes on along the minus strand of CAKUDW010000010.1, from coordinate 3,994 downwards.
TTGATGTGGAAAAGAATTGTCGACGTATTCCTCTGGAATCCGCCGACCCGCAAAACTCTGGTTTTGCTAATTCCTGTCCCTTAAAGAATTGTCGACGCATTCCTCTGGAATCCGCCTGTCTGCAAAACTCTGGTTCTGCCAGTTTTTATTCTTTAAAAAAGAGCGCGGTCTTTCAGGACGACCGGCTATTTGAAAATATGAGCGCCGAAAGGAATATACTGCTCACTGCGCGCCGCGGTTTTTCGCCTGCACAGGTTCACGCGCTGATGGCCTCGCTCGGCGTTAATCCTGAGGACGCGCATGTGCCTGTACGCACGTTCAGCGGCGGCATGCGGCGGCGTGTGGCCATCGCCCGCGCGCTGGCCGCGGACTTCGATCTGCTGCTGCTTGACGAGCCTTTCACCGGACTCGACGAGGAAAACCGCCGCCGTGCCGCTGCACTGATCCGAAAGGCCTGCATGGAAAAGACGCTGATCTGCGCCACGCACGCCGAAACCGATGCGGCGCTGCTCGGCGCGAGCCTACTTCGGCTCTGAGCTTTTCTCAGGTATCTCTGCGCAGCCGCAAGCTCACTTCGCCGGAATGCAGGCTCATTCTTCGCCCATTCGGCATTTCGACCGTCAGGCTACCGTCCTGCTCAATCCCCACGGCGCGCGCCTCGAAGCGCTCGCTGCCACGCAGCACGACTACGTCGCGCCCGAGCACGATTGAGCGCTCGCGGCTCTCGTGCAGAATTTCTTCGCTGTCCAACTTCGGCCACAGTGCGTTCAACTCAGCAAGCAGCGCCGCCAGAAACTCCGTTCGGGAAACCGCACGACCGCATGCGTTGCCCACTGACGTGGCAATTTCCGCAAGCTCCGGCGGAAAATTCAATCGCCCCACGTTCACGCCGATGCCCAGAACCACATAGTCCAGCTTACCGCGCTCCGCGTCCATGCCTGCTTCGCACAAAATGCCGCAGGCCTTTTTTTCGTTCAGATATACGTCGTTAATCCATTTGATTCCGGCCTGCACACCCGCCGCACGCGCCATCGCACGCGCCACAGCTACAGCCGCCATGCTCGTAATCATCACGGCGCGCTCGGGCTCGATTTCCGGACGCAATATTGCAGACATGTACACACCGGCGCGTCCCGGCGAATAGAATGGCCGGGCGAAACGCCCGCGTCCTGCCGTCTGATGATCGGCCAGCACCAGCGTGCCGTGCGGCGCGCCTTCCGCAGCCAACACCTTTGCGCGCGTATTGGTGGAATCGATTTCATCGTGATACTCAATCGTCCAGCCGATTTCCCCCGGATTTAATCCAGTGCGAATCGTATCTACATCCAGCCGTGCAGCGCGCCTGTCCTCGGCTTCACGCCTCGAAAACACGCATCCGCAATAGTCCTGCCGGTATAGCGCATATTGCCGGGAAAGTTCCAACGAACGCGCATAGCCGTTCTTCTTCTTAAAATCGGAATAGAGATATTTCACACCATATTGCGCCGCAGCCTGCGCGCCGAGCTCATTCAGCCGCCGCGCATCCTTCAATGGTGAAATGGTCAGCGACGTTGTGAAATAATCAGCGCCCACTTGTACAGCATAGCGCGCTGTAGCTTCCAGCCGCTGCCGGAAACAGATGCCGCAGCGCTCGCCGCCCTCGGAATCATTTTCATGGCCGCGCACAGCGGCATAAAAGGCTTCAGCGTCGTATTCGCCACGCGCCATGCGCACGTCCTTTAAGCCCATTTCGCGTACCAGGCGCTCCTCCTCGTCCGCACGGCGCAGGAATTCGGCCTCGGGCGCGATGTTTGGGTTATAGAAGAATACGATGATTCTGAAATCAGAACTCAACCGCTCCAGCACAGCGCTTGAACAGGGCGCGCAACAGGCATGCAGCACAAGAAGCGGCCGAAGTCCGCTATTGCGGATTTCGGCCAACTCGCGTTCCATTTCAATTTGGTAATTCAACATCCTGTTCAACCTCTATCGGCAACGAATCTACGGCGGACTCCGGCAACACTAGCTGAATGCGCTGGCTCAGATTCTGCACTTCAAATTCCCTTCCGCGTTCACCACGTTCGCCATCAAGCGTCCATTCTACTTCTTCGTCCGTCTCAACCTTAACCGACTGCGCAGTGAAGAAATCAATCATTTCGTTATTAAGCTCACAGGTGCGCAGCGCCACCAGCACTCGCGTCCATTGCGCAGGCGTCGTCGGATTCTTAATTAGCATCACTTCAAACAGCCCGTCGTTCAGGCGCACCAAGTCAGGATCAAGCCTGAGTATACCGCCCACGGAGATGGAATTGGTGATTGAGCAGAACAGGTATTCATCCTCATACACCGCGTTTCCCGCCGTCGCTTTCAGATGAATCGGCTTCAGATTCGGAAGGTCCTTGATGCCCTCCAACACATACGCCAGATGCCCCAGCAGGTTCTTGGTCAGCTGTGGGGTACTGTAGCTGGTTCTGGCAAAGGCACCGCAGGAAGCAGTGTAAATAAAGCTTCGCCCGTTAAACTCTCCCAGGTCGAAGCGAAACACCTCGCCGTCCACCGCGTCAGCCGCCGCACGCATCACGTCGGCAGATAAACCCAAGCTGCTGGCATAGTCGTTTGTAGTACCCGCTGGTATGTAACCTACTGGGCAGCTCACGCCACCCTCAATGAGACCTGAAATCGTCTCGTTCAACGTGCCGTCGCCGCCAATACACACGATGCGTTCAAATCCATCGGCATGCTCCGTCAGATAGCGCGTAGCATCGCCGCTTCCGGCCGTTACATAGCAGACGCATTCATAGCCGCGATCATTATAAAGCCGGATGATTTCCGGCAAAAAGCGGTTTGCTCGCTTTTGTCCGGCACAAGGATTCAAAAGCAGCAGCAGTCTCTTTTGCATGCTTCATACCTCTCTGTCGTTATCGCTTATCAGCCTTCATTCGCTCTCCAATATCTTCGCCAGGCGAAACCCCAACCCATCGCAGGAAACCTGATGATACTCAATGCCATCCACTTCACCCACGATTGCGCCGTGCAAGCCCATGCCATGCAGATGCCCATATACCACGTGCCGTGCGCCATAGGCCTTCAGGATATCTGAAAAACCCGTCTGCGTCTCGCTGCGCGGCGGATAGTGCAGCATGGCGATCAACAGCGCGTCCGCGCTCTTTTGCCGTGCATTTCTAAACGACATTTCCAACCGCTGACGCTCGCGCCGGTAGATGCGTGCATCATCTGAATCCGCAGCCTCATCCGCAGGAATCACCCAGCCTCGGGAACCGGCAAACAAAAAGCCGTCCAAAAACAGGCTGTCGTTCTGAATGGCGAAACAGCCTGCTTCCAGCATGCGGCGCACGCGCCCGATGGAATTCCACCAGTAATCATGGTTGCCCCGCAGCAATATCTTTCTGCCCGGCAGCGCGCCAATCATCGCGAGATCATCGCGCGCTTCCTCCAAATGCATCGCCCAGCTCAGGTCGCCCGGCAGCAGCACAATGTCTGCCGCGGCCACGCGCGCCCGCCAGTCTGCGCATATACGCTCCACATGGTTGGCCCAGTGTTCGCCGAAAATGTCCATCGGCTTCTGATGGGCCGGCAAGTGCAGATCTGAAATGGCCCAGATCTTCACGCTCACTTTTTCCCGCCGGACGCGGTCGCCTTCTTCTCGTTGGTTTCCTCCGCCTCGTCTTCATCGTCATCGTCGTCGCTGCCGAAGAAGGCCTTATCCTCGTCGGTGAATGCGTCATCGCCCAGACTGTCGTCGATATCCAGCTCGATTTCATCCATCGTGCTCACGGAATCGATGCCAATATTGGCAGCGCCGGTCACATCCGGTTCTTCACTCTGCTGGTCATCCTCGCCGCGCTGCGCCAGCTCCTTCAGGCAATAGGCGCACAGTTCCTGCCCCGGCACAACCGGGTTTTCGCCGCACTCAGAGCACAGCTCAATCATATCGTCCTGTTCGTTTTCACCGCGCACCTCGCGCCTGCAGACAGAGCACATCTTATCTGTATCC
>CAKUDW010000009.1 GCA_934645275.1 uncultured Clostridia bacterium | reverse complement strand
GAAAGAAGCGCCCTTGAGATAATCGGGGCTGATCTTGCCTTCCTTGCAATCCTTCGCCAGCTTCTTGGCAGTATCAGAAAGCTGCTTGAGGCTCATCTTATCGGCGTTGAAGATGGTGGGCACCATCAGGCCGCGGTCGGTATCCACTGCCATGCCCAGATGTACGCCGCGGAAATACTTCATCGTCTTGCCGTCGTCGATCAGATTGGCGTTCATCGCACGATGCTCGGGCATCGTCAAGGTGCGGGCCACGACGTACATGATGATATCGTTGATGGAAATCTTATCCATGCCGAAAGGCTCGCCCTTGGCCTTATACAGTGCGCGCGCCGCCTTGACTTCCGTCGCGTCGTAGGAGAGATTGTGCGTCAACTGCGCCATGTTGGTCAGGGAAGCGACCATCGAGCGCGCGATCACCTTGCGGATGTTGCTCATCGGCTCGGTGTAGCTGTCGTCGCAAGGCGCGCCCAATTCAACCGCAGCGGCGGGCGCGGATTCGGCTTTGGCTTCTGCAACCGGGGCTGCAGCGCCGATCAGCTTGCCAGCGTCGATCAGTGCCTGCACATCGCGCTCGATCACGCGGCCGTCGGGGCCGGTAGGCACGACCTGAGAAAGGTCGGCGTTCTTCTTTTCTGCCAGTGCCTTTGCGCGCGGAGAAATCTTGATCTTGCCGACCATAACGGCGGGCTCGGCCAGTTCAGCGGCAGGCGCAGCGGCAACTTCCACAGGCGCTTCGCTGATTTCAGGATTGCCGTTCTCGGTCGGACGGAACTGCTCGAAATCATCGCCCGGATCGCCGATCACGCAGACGTTGTACAGGCAGGGCACATCGTCGCCCTCTTCAAAGAAGTTGGCCAACAGCGTACCCGCAAATTCAGACGTCTCTTCAAAGGCCGCCTTATCGGTTTCATAGGTAAAGAGCACATCGCCAACTTCGACCTTGTCGCCGGGATGCTTTCTGAATTCATTGATGATGCAGCTTTCAACCGTATTGCCCTGTCGCGGCATGATGACCGGCTTGGCGTTGCCCTTGTAAGCATGCGCTGCAGGCGCAGCGGCGGCAGGCGCAGTGGAAGCTGCGGGCGCGGCGGTTTCAGCCGCATCGGGATTGCCGTTCTCAGTCGGACGGAACTTTTCAAAATCCTCGCCCGGATTGCCGATCACGCAGACGTTGTACAGGCAGGGCACATCGTCGCCCTCTTCAAAGAAATTAGCCAGCAGCGTACCTGCGACCTTGGCTTCCTCTTCAAAAGCGGCCTTGTCGGTTTCGTAGGTGAAGAGCACGTCGCCAACTTCGACCTTGTCGCCGGGATGTTTCTTAAACTCATTGATGACACAGCTCTCGACAGTGTTGCCCTGTCGCGGCATAATGACTGGAACTGCCATATGGATGCATCCTCCCGCAAAAAATTTTCACAGTTCAGGATATAAAATCCTGTATATATACATTCTAACAGTCTGGCGGGCAAGAATCAATCAAACAACATTTAATTCTTATATCCTTAACATACCTTAACATTTTTGCCGACTTAAATTTCTTCGCTGGTGCAAACTGCATTGAGCTGCTTGCCTTTTTGCACGAAATCGGCTATAATCGGTCTATATTCACTCTTACAGGACGAAGGGATGGGATTCGACCTTGTCAGCACGCAATTCCGCCAAAGCCATCGTCATCAATAACGGCAAATTACTCGTAAACCGCTGTCAATCGCGCTTTGGCGAATACTATACGCTGCCGGGCGGCGGCCAGCGCACGGGCGAAATGCTTACGGAAACAGTGCACCGTGAACTGCTGGAAGAAACCGGCTATGCCGTAAAGCCCCTGCGCCTTTCAGGTATTTATGAGCGTATTTCAAACAGCCGGGACGATGGCCAGTGCCACAAAATCTACTTTATATTTCTCTGCCGCCTGATCAGCGGAAATCGCGCCGTCCCCACGGAAACCGACCGCTTCCAGCTCGGTACCGAATGGGTTCCACTGCGCGAAATCGCAGGGCGCAACCTGTTTCCGCGCGCCATCCGCGACAATCTAAAGAGCCTGACAGGCTATGGCGAAACCATATTCATTGGTTCCGAAAAAGAACGCGGACCTGTGTAACGGAGAAATGCATACGTACACGTGCTACTAAAAACGACGACAGATCATCTGATCCGCCGTCGTTTCATTTATGGATATTCTTTACGTTTTTCGTTTATAGACAGGACTACAAAACACAATTCCTGCCGGCGGCTCCGGCGCACGCAAGCTCCGCCTTGCAACGTTCGTACAACGCCGAGCCGGCATACCGTGTACGCACATGGCCCGACCGCGCCTGCAAAGCGTTGCCATGGTGAGATTGCCGTAAAAGAGATGCCGGTATTTCTCACATCACATCACGTCAGAGCAGTTCCGTAAAATCATCAATGCAGTGGTCAACCATTTGCGCAATCTCCGGCCACTTTTCTTCCTGCGTCTGATCCCGAATAGCAATCACCGGGCAACCCGCCGCCCGAGCTGCGCGAATGGAATAAGGTGCGTCCTCAAACACGCACATCTCCCCCGCTTCCACGCCGAGTTTCCGCGCCATCAGCTCAAAATAAGCGCTTTCATGCTTGTCCATACCATATTCATAGCCGTCGGTAATGAATTTAAAGTAACGCGCCAGGCCAAGCCGCTCCAGCCCATCGCGCGCGAATTCACGCGGCGAACCCGTCGCCACGCACATCGGCACGCCCGCGCATGCCAGTTTTTCAAGATATGCCTGAACGCCGGGCTTCGCGTGCGCATCGTAGAGATAACGGCGATGCATGTAGCCTTCCATTTCCTGAATAATATCCATCTGGCTGACGCTACTCAACCCATTTTTATCGAGCACCTCGCGTGTCAGCTTGCGGCTGGACGTATCGAATACCCGTGCCATGATTTCCGGCGTAGGTATAATATCGTGCGCAAGCAGCACCTCGACGGTCGTTAAACGCCAGTAGCGCATCGTGGCCAGCAGCGTGCCGTCCATATCGAACAGCGCAGCTCTGAATTTCGGAATCATGACAACCTCTCCTCAAGCAGTTTTGCAGCAAGCGCCAGCATACCTTCAGGGCCGCCGCCCTGTGCGAAATCGGGTCGACCGCCGCCCTTACCGCCCAACGCTCGGGCAACCTCGCCCAGCAGCGCGCCCATGTTCACATCCAGATTACTTGCCCGGCCGAATACGTAGGTCGCCTGCCCGTCATTCTGTATACCCAGCAACGCCACAACGTCCATCTGCTCGATCAATTTCGACGCGTACTCCTTTACCAACGCCGTATCGCCCTCAATAAAACGTGCGATCATCCTTATCCCGCCCGGCAGCGGCTTTGCCTCTGCCAGCATCGCGTCTATTTGTGAAAACAGGCGCTCCCGGCGCAGCTTGCGCATCTCGGTTTCCGCATTTTCCAGCCGTTGTTTAAGCAGTGACACGTTCTCGGCCAATTTGTCCACGCCTGCCGAAAATTGCTGCGCCGCCGCATGCGCGGCGTTGAAGCAGCTGAAATAATTTTTGAGAGCGCGTTCCCCCGCTACAAAGCTCACCCGCGCCTTGCCGCGCGCCGGAAGCACCGACAGAATCTTTACCAAGCCAATTTGCCCCGCAGAGGACGGATGCGTGCCACCGCAGGCCACCATTTCATCATCGCCAATGGCGACCACGCGCACGTGCGTCTGCACCGTGGGCTTCTTGCGCAGCGGCAACGCCGCCAGCTCGCCGGGCTCCGGAAACCAGCAGCGTATGGGCACGTCGCGCTGTATGTGACAGTTTACATCCCATTCCACGCGCGCAACTTCTTCCGCAGTCAGGCGCGTGCGACCATCGGGCATCTGCACATCAATGGTAGAGATTTCATCGCTCTCATGCAGGCCGATGGTCACGCCGCCGAACATACGCCATATTGCTCCAGCAATCATGTGGTCCGCCGCATGCTGCTGCATATGGTCAAAGCGCCGCGGCCAGTCAATTTTGCCATGCACTGCGTCGCCTACGGTAAACATGCCGTCCGTTTCATGCCATACCTCGCCCTGCTCGTCCACAAAAACATCCGTCACACGCGCATGGTTCAACATGCCGGTATCAAAGGGCTGGCCGCCCGAAGTCGGGTAGAACGCTGAACGATCGAGCGCGATAAGCTGCCGCCCATCCCGCGCTGATACACGCGTGACCCGCGCATCGAAAGCCGTCAGGTATGCGTTTTCATAATAGAGTCTGTCGGTCATGCTGCATCATCCTCCATTACTTTTATATTACAACAACGCGCCCATGCCCTGCAAGCTGCATTCGGATTAAGTTTGCGAAACATATTGACAACGGCGATTGGTAAAGCTATAATTCAGGTATTCGAATAGCTTTATCCTGCGAAGATTGGAAGAGTAAGCGTCGGCAACGCGCCAAAGAGAGGGTTGCCTGTGGCTGAAAGCGCCCGCGAATTTCCGCCGCTGAAGGACATCCATGAGCAGCCGCCTGCAAGCGGCGTTTCGTCCACGATACCGGACGACCGAGATGGATTTTTCACGTCATAATCTATGGCTGTCAATCCAAGCAGGGTGGCACCGCGATCCTTCGCCCCTACTGTAACTGGGACGGGGATTTTTATTTTGTACAGGGAGGTTTTCTTATGCTGACACAGGCACCCAAGGGCACGCTGGATATGCTGCCCCAGGACGCGTACAGATGGCAGATGATCGATGAAAACATGCGCCGCATCTGTGCCGAGGCTGGCTACCGCGAAATCCGCACGCCGGTATTCGAGCACACTGAGTTGTTTCAGCGCGGCGTGGGCGATTCGACGGACGTGGTGCAGAAGGAGATGTACACCTTCGAGGACAAGGGTCATCGTTCCATAACGCTCAAACCTGAAGGCACAGCGGGCGCGGCGCGCGCGTTCATCGAAGCGCATCTGTTCGATACCCTGCCCTGCAAGCTCTATTATAGCGCCTGTCCCTGCTTTCGCTATGAAAAGCCGCAATCCGGCCGCCTTCGCCAGTTCCACCAGAACGGCGTGGAAGTTTTCGGTGCGAAGGATGCATCGCTGGATGCCGAAATCATTCAGCTCGCTCTTCGCATGTTGGAAGCCAACGGCATCGGCGATCTGAAGCTGTCCATCAATTCTATCGGCTGCCCCGAATGCCGCAAAGCGTATCTGGAAAAGCTGCGCGCCTATCTCGAGCCGAAGCTTGGCACCCTGTGCAAAACCTGTCAGGAGCGCTTTGAACGAAATCCGCTGCGCATTCTGGACTGCAAGGAGGACGGCGACAAGCTGACCGACGCGCCCGCCATGCTGGATAACCTCTGCCCCGAATGCAGCAAGCACTTCGAAAAGCTGAAGCAGTACCTTGCGGCGCTGGGCATCGTCTACGAAATTGATCCCCGCATCGTTCGCGGCCTGGACTATTACACGAAGACGGTGTTTGAAATCATTACTGAAACGCCGCAGGGCAATTTGACCGTGTGTGGCGGCGGCCGCTACGACGGGCTCGTGAAGGAGCTCGGTGGTCCAGATACACCCGGTATGGGCTTCGGCATGGGCATTGAGCGCATGCTGATGGTTCAGGATCAGCGCGGCGTTGCGCCCGTCTCGCCCGAGCTGTATGACGTTTTTGTGGTCACGCTGGGCGACAATGCGCGTCTTGAAGGCGTAAAACTGGTCAGCGAACTGCGCGACGCGGACCTGAAGGCCGATATGGATCACGCCGCGCGCAGTATGAAGGCACAATTTAAATATGCGAACAAGTTGGGCGTGAAAAAGGTCGTCGTGATTGCAGGCGACGAGATCGAAAAGGGCGTCGTAAAGCTGCGCGATATGGAAAACAGTACGGAAACCGAAATTGCGCGCGGCGAAATTGTGGACGTTTTGACCAGTAAATAATTGCAGGAGGATTATATATGCTTTCACACAAGAGAGATCATTACTGCGGTCTGCTGACCCGCGAAATGGCCGGCCAGACGGTGCATTTGTCCGGATGGGTGCAGCGCACGCGCGACCTGGGCGGCGTGGTGTTCGTTTGGCTGCGCGACCGCGAAGGACTGGTGCAGCTGGTATTCGACAGCGCCGATTGCTCCCCCGAAATGCTGACGCTGGCGCAGAGCCTGCGGAGCGAATATGTGGTCACGGTGCTGGGTGAAGTGCGCCTGCGCGGTGAAAGCGCCATTAACCGCGACATGAAGACCGGCGAGATCGAAGTCGTGGTGCGCGACGCAGTGCTGCTGAACAAATCCGAGACCCCGCCCATCTACATTGACGACAAGGCTTCCGAAAATGAACTGGTACGCCTGAAGTATCGCTATCTGGATCTGCGCCGCCCATCCATGCAGGACAAGCTGCGCATGCGCAGCCGCGTGGTCAACTGCATCCGCACGGCGCTGGACGATTGGGGCTTTACCGAGGTTGAAACGCCGATCCTTTCCAAATCCACGCCTGAGGGCGCGCGCGACTTTCTGGTACCCAGCCGCCTGCATCCCGGCACATTCTATGCACTGCCGCAGAGTCCGCAAATCTATAAGCAGCTGCTGATGCTGGCTGGTTTCGATAAGTACTATCAAATCGCCCGCTGCTTCCGCGATGAGGACAACCGCGCCGACCGTCAGCCGGAATTCACGCAGTGCGACATTGAAATGTCCTTTATCGACGAAGAGGACATCTACGCCGTAGTCGAGCACATCTTTGCCCGCATCTTTAAGGAGGTCAAGGGCATTGAGCTCCAGTTGCCCCTGCCGCGCATGACCTGGAATTACGCCATGGAAAACTATGGTTCGGATAAGCCGGACACCCGCTTTGAAATGAAGCTGGTAAACCTGACAGACAAACTCAAGAACTGCGGTTTCGGCGTGTTTGACAGTGCCATTGAAAACGGCGGTCGCGTGGAAGCCATTAACGCCAAGGGACTGGCGGCCATGACGCGCAAGGAAATCGATGGCTACGCCGAATTCGTAAAGACCTATCGCGCCAAGGGTTTGCCGCACATGACCTTTACTGCCGATGGCAATGTGAAGTCCTCGTTTAATAAGTTCATGACGCCTGAGATGATTGAAACCGTGCGTGAAACCATGCACGCCGAGCCCGGCGATATCATCTTCTTCGGCGCGGACAAAAAGAACGTGGTGTGGCAGTCGCTGGGTGCATTGCGCTGTGAGCTGGCTAAGCGCCATGGCATGATCGATCACAACAAATACAATCTGTTCTGGGTCACGGAATTCCCGCTGTTTGAATACAGCGAAGAGGAAGAGCGCTATGTGGCCGCTCACCATCCCTTCACCAGCTGGTATTCCGAGGATAACTGCTATCTGGACACCGACAAAGAAAAGGTGCGTTCCCGTGCCTATGACCTGGTCATGAACGGCATTGAGCTGGCTTCGGGTTCTATCCGCATCCATCGTGCGGACATGCAGGCGCAGATGTTTGAAATGATCGGCCTGTCCGACGAAGAAGCACAGCACCGCTTCGGCTTCCTGCTGGACGCCTTCAAATATGGCGCGCCGCCGCACGGAGGCCTGGCGTTCGGTATTGACCGCCTCGTAATGCTGCTGACGGATTCTGACAGTCTGCGCGATATCATCGCCTTCCCGAAGGCTACCAGTGCGAACTGTCTGATGATGGAAACGCCTGCCGACGTACGCCCTGAACAGTTGGAAACGCTGAAAATCAAGTGCATTGAGGATGAAGCTGAATAGCGTATAAACAGCTTGAACGCCCAGAAGGCCTGATGAGCCTTCTGGGCGTTCTTTATAATGACGCGCCCCACCCTGGCGGGGCAATTAGTCTTGTCGCATCAGTTTTAATTGCGTTCAGCTTATCATATAGCGGCAACCTTACAAGACCGCGCGTTGCTATATCCAGTTCACGCCGTCCTGCAGTAATATCCTGCCACTGTTGTTTTCAATTCACTCCGCTTTACAGATCCTCAAGGCGAATCTTTGAATCCTTGCGTGCCTGACGATAGATGCTGAATTTGCTGCCGATGACCTGCACCGGCTCCGCATGTACACGCTCGCAGAGCGCATCGCAGGCTTCGCGCGCAGTATAGGGCGCGGTTCGGAGCACAGTCACTTTAATCAGCTCGCGCGCCTCCAACGCGTCCCAACATTGTTTGACGAGCCGATCGCTGATGCCGTCTTTACCAATCTGAAGTACGGGTTCCATTGTATTGCACATTGCGCGAAGCGCCGCGCGCTGCTTTGCCGTCATTGTAACATCCTCCGTTTATTCCACAAAATCGAATTCCATTTCATTGATTACAACGGTGCTGCCCTCATTTGCGCCCTGTGTACGCAACGCGTCGATCACGCCCAATCGCCGCAACGTGCGATGGAAATAGTTGATTGAATCCTCGTTGCCAAAGTTAACCGAGGCTACCAGATGATCAATGGATGCGCCGCTCAGGTAGAATGTATCGCCCTTGCGCTCAATTTCAAAGCCGCTTTCCGCCGCGCCGAGATCAAAGTCGAACGGTTCTTCCTCTTCAAAGGGCTCAGGCTCTGGGCAAGTCTTGAGCAACTTGACCGTCGCGCGCATTAGCTCCTCGAAATTCTGGTGCGTCGCTGCGGAAACGGCGTAGATTTGAACGCCGCTGCCATCAAGCTTTTCGCGCAGACGCACAAGATTTTCCTCCGCGCCGGGCAAATCCATTTTGTTGGCTACCACGATGCGCGGACGGCTCTTCAAATCGCCGTAATTTTCGAGTTCCCGCTCAATAGCGTCGTAATCCTCCAGTGGATCGCGCCCTTCGCAGCCAGAAATATCAACCACATGCAGCAACATCCGCGTGCGTTCCACGTGCCGCAGGAATGCATGTCCAAGTCCCACGCCTTCGCTCGCGCCTTCCACAAGCCCGGGAATATCCGCCAGCACAAAGGAAAAACCGTCCTGCTTCACGATTCCAAGATTCGGCTGAAGCGTGGTGAAATGGTAGTTGGCAATCTTCGGGCGCGCAGCCGTGACCACAGACAGTATGGTGGATTTTCCCACATTCGGGAAGCCGACCAGTCCGACGTCCGCGATGGATTTCAGTTCGAGCGTCACTTCCATCTTTTCCCGGCGTTCGCCCGGTTTTGCAAACTGCGGGGCTTGCCGCGTAGGAGTTGCAAAATGCTGGTTGCCGAAGCCGCCGCGCCCGCCGCGGCACAGGGTTTTCTCAACGCCCGCCGCATACAGATCCAGCAGCACCTTGCCGTTCTTCTTATCGCGTACCACCGTACCTGGCGGTACTTCGACAACTACATTCGCGCCATTTTTGCCGCTCTTGCGGTTAGACGCGCCGTCCTCGCCGTTTCCGGCGGCAAACTTGCGATGATAGCGGAAATCCATTAACGTATGCATGCGATTGGTGGCGCTGAAAATCACATCGCCGCCACGTCCGCCGTCTCCGCCGTCTGGCCCGCCTGCCATTACATACTTCTCTCTGTGAAAGGATACGCAGCCATTGCCGCCGTCGCCCGCTTTTACTGAAATATCAACTACATCTACGAATAACGCCATGCTTTAATCTCCTTATTTATCCACACAGTGACCGCAAAGTCCGCCATTCAGCGGGCACCCATCGCAGTTTGGCCGCTGCGCGTGGCAGATACGTCGACCGTGCCAAATCAACAGATGATGCGCAAATATCCATTCATCTCTTGGAACGACTGCGCGCAGCTGCATTTCAACTTTCTTGGGCGTATCCGCATCCGCAAGACCGATGCGGCGACTCACGCGAAACACATGCGTGTCCACCGGCAATTGTGGATCGCCAAACGCCGCCATCAACACCACGCCCGCAGTTTTTTGTCCAACCCCCGGCAATGCCATCAGCTCCGCACGGTTATCCGGCACCTGTCCATCGTAGCGCTCCACCAATGCCCGGCAAGCGGCCACGATATTCTTCGCTTTGTTGTGATAAAGGCCACATTCGCGAATCATTGGCTCCAATTGCTCAGGTTCAAGCGCCGCCATGGCTTTTGCATTCGGATACTCCGGAAAAAGCCGCGCCGTTACCTGATTTACGCGCCGATCCGTACATTGCGCCGAGAGAATTGTGGCAATCAGCGTTTCAAATGGGTTTGAAAAATTCAGTTCAGGACGCGCTTCCGGATATAGCTTCGCCAGTTCCGCCATAACTGCCGCCGCCCATTTCAAATCTGTACTCAACAGAATTTCCTCCGTACCTTCATATCCTCAAGTACTGCGTGCGCGCAGCCTCTTCAGCGATTCCAGCGTGTAATGCACCGCCGCCAGTAGCGACAGCGCCACCGATATGTACATCAGAATCCGGCCGATGTCTGCTAAAACGGGTTGGCCGTGCCATGGCCAAGCCAACAGCACTGCCGGATAGAAAATTACCGTGGCCGCCTTGCCATAAATATCGGAAGCCACTTCGATTTTATTCTTCAGGCACAGCGCCGCGCCTACGCCCATATACGCTTCCTTCACCGCCACAATCGCCAACACATACCAGCCGATCACGCCCATCCAAGCCAGACAAAGCACCACAGCTGCCGTCATCAGCTTATCGGCAATTGGATCTAATACCTTGCCTACATCTGTAACGCAACCGTATTTGCGGGCGAAAAAGCCGTCCAGACAATCCGTGAGCCCCGCTACCAGAATCAGGCAAAGCTGTACTGGCGTGCCTAAATGCCGTGTCTTAAAAAAAACGATCAGCAATGCCGGCACGAGCAATATGCGAACCGCCGTAAGCGCATTCGGCAGATTCAGCCAATCCCTTTTCTTCATAGCCTACCCTATCTCCTAAAAGCCGTCGAACTGATTCCGCGGATCATTACTCCTGCGTTTTTTGCCAGTATCATCCAAATATTCGATTTCAAGCCGCTGAAATGGCACATCTTCCATGAAATGCTCCGGCAAAAATGCCGTATGGCGGAAAGCCTCGAACTCGTGCTCATGCTTATGGAGCCAGATTGGACAGGGTATGTCGAAATCGTGACAAACTTCCGCCAGTGCCTCAACCGCGCCGGACGGCGTACACGGCGCGGTCGCCTGACGCGCAATGCGATGCTTCTCAATGATTCGCACCCACAACCTTGCCATTTGTATATCTTCCTCCACAGTTCAGATGTTCGCGGCGCTGAAAAAATACTTTCTGCCGCCGATCAGCTTATACAATCCTGATTATATGCATTATACCATGAAATTATCTTCAGTCAATCATATGCATGTTCATTTTTGCCTATCAGCGCTTCAAAATCGCTCATATTTCCATTTACAAAGCATTCAATGTGCAAATGCGGCCCCATACCTGCCTCGCCAGGGAGCGAATCGTCTACTTCCGCAAATTCTTTTCCGGCCTCAATGCGTTGACCTGGCGCTATATCTGCATCTGGCGTAACAGAGGCGTACAGTATGCGCAGCCAATCGCTGTCGATAATCACAAAGCCCCCGAGCCGTCCGCTCTCACCCACATCAGAAATCACACCCGGATAAGCGCAAGTCACCCTGTTGCCCTCAATTTGGTAATCCACCGCCTGATGGACTTCCCAGCACCTGAGCGCAGTGTTCCATGCCGGATATTTATCAAAGCCGCGCAGCAGCAGAGCGCTTGCCGGTCGATCGACCAAGGCCTCAGACGTCTGTAACTGCGCAGCAGCAGGGCTTTGTACGGCTGCAATTTCGGGCTGCTCCGCCGCTTCATGCCGATACTGCTCCGCCGCGAAGGCAATTGCGGCCAGTACCAGTGCTAGGCAGGCGTAATAGGCGATTTTTCCCAGATTACGTTTCATAAAGCGGCAGGCGCGTCGCGCGGTATTCGTCACTTTCTGCATAAAATAAATCCCTCCTATACAGCGCATCATCGGCGCATTTGGAGGGATTTATACGGTCTTTTTTATTTTTTGCGATTTTCCATTGGCGGGCGGCGGCGCGGCGTTTGCGCGCCATCGTTACGATGGACCGACTGATGGCGGCGCAAGTATTCTTCGCGGCGCTGTTCATAGATGCGCTTGCGCCTGCGCTGACGCGCAGCCCTCCGGCTGGCCACCAGCATGATGATCAACACCAGTAACACCAGCAGCACCAGCAGCAGTGCAATGAACAGTTTATTCTCAAACAGTTTCAGGAACGGCAGGTAATCCGAAAGCGTCGCCTTTACTGTCTGCTGCGCCACATCGCGATTTGCCACGAGCTTGGCCGTGACCTCGCTGCCGGTAGACGTATCGTAGTAGCTGAAGTTACCGATGATTTCGCCCTTTGAAATCGGCGCGGTCAAGTCATGCACCACTTCAACACGCGTATGCGCAATGAAATCGTTCACAGCGGCGGTAATTGCATCGTCATTGTCCTTTTCCACCATGCGCAGGTAATTGGAATTGCTGATTTGCGCAATTTCAAGCTCAAGGCGTCCACCCATCGGATCATCCTCGCTGGCGTTGGAAACTACAAAACTGGCGATGCGCGAACCAGCTACACCGTACATCTGATCGAGGGTAAAAGCGCGATAGCAGGTCCAACCATAATCGAACAGGTGCGCCGTATCCAGCCAACGTTGCTCATCCTCCGCACATTTGAACACGGCGCTGATGAGCGTCGCGCCGTTGCGCTCGGCTGCGCCGACATAGCAGTTTCCTGCGGCGCTGGTTGTACCGCTCTTGATACCGATGCAGCCTTCATAGTAATAGCTGGATCCTGAAAACATGATTGCATGCTTGCAGGCCAGCTTCAGCTCACCACGCTCGCTGACCGTAATTGTCGCGTTTGTCGTGGCCACGATTTTGCGGAATTGCTCGTTTTTCATGGCCTCGCGGGTAATAAGCGCCATATCATAGGCGGTCGTATAATGATTTTCGTTTGTGTAACCATGCGGGTTAGCAAAATGCGTTTCCGTGCATCCGATTTCAGCCGCACGCTGGTTCATCAGCGCCACAAAACTGTCCACCGAGCCCGAAACGAGCACCGCTACGGCGTTCGCGCCGTCGTTACCAGAAGCCAGATGAAAGCCCAGCAGCAAATCGCCGAAGGCCATCGTTTCGCCGGGAAACACGGGAACAAGCGTGCTATCCTTCGGTACGCTGGAGGCGGCCTGCGGAATTGCAATCTGCTGATCAAACGGAATGCCACTTTCAATGCCCAGCAACAACGTGAGAATTTTAGTAGTACTGGCAGGATTCACGCGCTGGTGCTCGTTCTTGGCGAAAAAGATATCGCCCGAATCGGCGTCCATCAAAATCGCGGCTTCTGCATAGATCTGATCCGCCGTGAGCGACTGCGGATTCTCTGCATCGTAGTCCTGTGGAGAAGCCTGCGCGCACGGCGCGAGCAGCGCAATTATCAAAAATACAATCAGCGCGGACAGTTTTCTGCGCATGGTATGGCAACCTCCGGTTAAAATTATTGCAATGACTTTATGGCAAAACACCGCGTGATGGCGGTACGAAAAGCATTTATATTGTTCATTATAGCATCTCAGGCAGCGTTTGTACAGCGGCGCTCAGAAATTTCTAACAATTTGACGACGGCGCTTGCAATCCTGTTCCCGGTCGTGTATAATAATATTGACGAAATCATGAACCTGTAATGTTTATATAAAGGTTTTTTCGGAGAATATATTTTCTGGAGGTCGTAAAGTGGCAAAAAGGATATTGATTGTGGACGACGAGCCCCTGATCGTAAAGGGTTTGAAATATTCTCTGGAGCAGGACGGCTATGAAACCGATTCCGCGCAGGACGGTGAAGAGGCAGTCTCCAAGTTTTTTTCCGGTCAGTATGATCTGATTCTGCTGGATGTAATGCTGCCCAAGCTTGACGGCATCGAAGTCTGCCAGCGCATTCGCGAGCGCAGCAACGTGCCGATCATCATGCTTACCGCCAAGGGCGACGATATGGATAAAATTCTGGGCCTGGAATACGGCGCGGATGATTACATGACCAAGCCCTTCAACATTCTCGAAGTGAAGGCACGTATCAAGACCATTTTCCGCCGCACCGCCATGACGCAGCGTGAATCCGGTCAGCGCATCATCACCGTGCGCGATATGCAGCTAAACATGAATAACCGTAGTGTGACCGTAGGCGGCCGCGAAGTGAACCTGACTGCAAAGGAATTTGATCTGCTTCAGCTATTCGTTACCAATCGCGGCAAGGTCTTTTCACGCGAAAGTTTGCTTGAAACGATCTGGAAATATGATTACCTGGGCGATCTGCGCACGGTAGACGTACATATCCGCCGACTGCGCGAGAAGATTGAAAAGACCCCCAGCCAGCCGGAATACATCTTCACCAAGTGGGGAGTTGGCTATTATTTTACTGACAAGGATTAAAAAGCACATAAGTTCTATACGCTGGAAGATATTATTTGCCTATCTGTTGATCACGATGGTGGCGTTTACCGCCGTAGCCATCTCGCTGGTTCAGCTGGTGGGCGAATATCTCTTTACGCAACGCGTGCGCGACGACCAGAGAATCGCCGAAAGCCTGTCAGATCAGCTTGGCGAAGCTCTGGTCTCGCTTGATGTGGAAACATTGCTGTCGCTCTCTCGCAACACGGCGGATGAAAATGCCGGGCGCGTGCTCATCGTGGATAACGGCGGCGTGGTACAACTGGACACCGCTTCTGCTATGAATGGCCGCCGCTTCCTTTGCAGCGAAATAAGCAGCGTGCTTGGCGGCGCAGCGAGCGATTATGGCTTCTACGATACGGGGACAGGTGGGAATTTCTGGCTCAAATCCGCGCTCTCCTTCTATGAAAACGTAAATTCCATGAGCGGCCTGTACGCCCATGCGGTAAACTACAACGGTGAATGCGCCGGCGTGGTAGTCTACGTGGCGACGGTTCAAGAAATTTATGAAAGCCTGCACAGTATTCAATTGAAAATTCTGCTGTGGCTGATTATTGTGGCGGGCGTTGTTCTGATTGCAAGCATGTTTGTGATGAAGACGTTCACGCGTCCCATCGGCGAACTGAGCGAGGGCATCCGCAAAATGACGGGCGGCGATCTCTCTGCCCGCGTGAATGTGCGCGGTAACAACGAGTTTTCCGAGTTGGCGCGCGCGTTCAACTCAATGTCCGAAAAGATTGAGGCGCTAGACATCACCAGAAGTCAGTTCGTATCAAACGCTTCACATGAACTGAAGACGCCGCTGAGCACGATGAAAATACTAATTGAAACGTTGCTGTATCAAGATCCGATGGATACAGCGATGACAAAGGATTTTCTGGGCGACGTGAACAAGGAAATCGACCGGCTGAATCGCATCGTTTCCGATCTGCTCACATTGGTCAACATCGACAGCGGTGGCATGAAGTTGAATCTCACCGAAATCAGCTTGAATGCGTTGCTGGATGAGCAGGTAAAGCGTCTGCTGCCCCTTGCGCGCGAAAACGGTATTGAAATCAATCTTGAGGCACGCGACGAAATTAAAATCCGCGGCGACGCATTGAAGCTCCAGCAGGTTATTTACAACGTGATTGACAACGCCATCAAGTATACGCCGCGCGGTGGCGAGGTTGAAACGAGCCTTGCGCGTGCGGGCAGGAAGGCCGTCATTCGCATCAGCGATACCGGCATCGGCATTCCGGCCGACGATCTGCCCCATATTTTCGACCGTTTCTATCGCGTGGATAAGGCACGTTCCCGCGCCACCGGCGGTACCGGTCTTGGATTATCCATTGTAAAACAAATCGTTCAGATGCACGGTGGCAATATCACCGCCACAAGCATTGAAGGTAAGGGTACGACCTTTGAAATTGAGCTGCCGCTGCAATCTGCACCGCAGAATTTGCTTTAAAAATGGCGCAGCCTGAATTAATGTCAGAACTCACTGCTTTTATGAGGAGGTGACGGTGACGCCTTGAAGAGACAGATTGCCTGTGTCCTGCTGCTCGCGCTGCTGCAGTTTCCCGACGCGCAGGCTGAACAGAACGATTCATCCGCGCTCACGGTGAGCTTGCCGCCCGAGAACGAGCAGATTTTGGGCGATGACAGCACCGCACAAACCCGTGAGGTAACGTTGTACTACGCTTCCGAAAATGAAACCGAGCTCAGCAGTGTAACCCGACGCATCAGCGTTCCGGTAAACGGCAGCCTGATCGAGTGCGTATTGGGCGAGCTGCTCGGCAACAATGCCGTCAACCGTCTTCGCCCTGCCGTCGCTGAAAGCGCGCTCTGCAGCGTTGAATTTGGCAGCGGCGTTGCAACGGTTGACCTTTCTGTTGAAACAGCAGCCAATTTGAGCGAAGCGGAATGTTTCCGCCTCTGCGTTTCCATTGCAAATACCCTGCTTGGTCTCGACGAAGTGGAAGCCGTAAACATACTGATCGGAGGCCAGAGCTATGCCGTACATGCGCTGCCTCTGGGCACTTTCACGCAGCAGATACCTAGCGTTTCCGCGGCATACGCGCAAATTCAAGCCGAAGCCGAGCGTTACAGCGCCGAAACCGGCAGTGTCAGCCGCAGCATAGTGCTCTATTTTCCCAGCCAGACCGGCGGCTATTTCTTGCCGGAGGCTCGAAGCATCAGCTTCGACACGGAAAACTGCCTGAACGCTGTGCTAAACGCATTGATGGACGGCCCGCAAGTGCGTCAGTGCTGCTATTCCCCTATTCCAAGAGGGGTGGACTACCTGCTGGAAATGCCCGTTGTCAATGTAAGCGGTGCGGGCGAGCGGCTGATTACGCTGAATTTTAGCGCCACGCTTTCAAATTACCTGGCCTTTGCGGGCATCGAACCCTGGCAGCTCTACGGCAGTGCGGCGCTAACGCTGCTATCGTTCTATCCGGAAACAGCTGCGGTACGCATACTGATCGACGGCGCCCCCGCAGTGGTAAACGCCGGAACTGTCTTTTCAGACGGAGTGGTCTACCGCAGCGATTTTGCATCGCTGATCGGCAGCAGTGCGCAATTCTATTATGCGAGCGGCGGCAGTGGACTTGTACGGCTTGAAGCGCCGATGTCGCAGGCTGCTTCCGGTTCCGCACTGAGCATACTGCGCGAAATGATTTCGTCCGGCGATCCGGACATCGAAGGCCTGCGCAGCGTTTTTCCGGCCGGCATTGAACCGGAGGATATTCTCGGAGTGGCGCTGGATGGCCGCATCGCCACAGTAAACCTTTCCGCCAACTTTTACGCTCATTGCCAGAGTCTGAGCGACGACGGCGAACATCTGCTGATTTACGCCATGGTAAACGCCCTGTGCGAACTCAGGCAGATTGGCGCGGTAGGGTTCCGCGTGGAAGGCGAATTATTTGAATCGTTGAGCGGCGAAATCTATATGAAATCATCGCTGCTTCCCGATCCGGGCCTTATAGACGATAATATCGACGAGGAGTGAAACACTATGAAAGAACGTCTGATTGCAAAAATGATTGATTACTATCGCGGCTGCCGCACGGATGTTGCGCATTTTCTGAAGGTATACGCCTATGCGGAAACCATCGGTCTTCTCGAAGGCCTCGATTCGGATACGCAGCGCACGCTGGAACTGACGGCCATTGTACACGACATTGCCTGCCCGTTCTGCCGTGAAAAGTACGGCAATGCAGCTGGGAAATATCAGGAAATGGAAAGCGAAGCGTTGCTGGTTCCCTTCCTTGCAGAATTTGAACTGCCTGAAGCTGTGAAAGCACGAATCATCTACCTGGTATGCCACCACCACAGCTACAATAATGTGGACGGCCTGGACTATCAGATTTTGCTGGAAGCCGATTTTCTGGTAAACGCCGATGAATCCAAATGCAGCACGGAAGCCATACGCGAATTCCGCAGCCGCGTATTCAAGACAAAAAGCGGTATGGCGCTGCTTGATTCCATTTATCTGAGAAATGATTGACGCACGGGGATAAACAGCATGTAATTGCAATCCGATAGGCACAGAACTAATTGATTATTTCACGTTGGTACACGCTTCCTTGAAGAGATTATTCTCTTTGCGCTTGAAAGTGCACGCATGAGATTCGATTCTATCGTTTGAAGTGCGCTGCGACAATATCGCGCAGTTTCTCAAGCTGATGCGCCCACAACTGTGATTATTCTCAATTGAGTAAGAATTGTCGGCGCCTGTTGCGAACAGGCGCCGACAATTCTTGCCTTTCTTTAATAAAGTGAAAACCTTAAGCGCCCAACAGATTCGCTTGTGAAATCTGTTGGGCGCTCGCTAATTTACTGTTCTATTTGAACCATACGCGATCGCAGAACAACAAAAACAGAAAGTATCCCGCCGCAAACACTGCGCTGATGAGCAGCGCAGCCTTGAGTATACCGCCTATCGCTGCGCGCGCCTGGCTGCGACTCAGCTCCGGCCGCGGCCCCTTTTCTTCATCACCATGCTCCGGACGATACCATGAGAAGCCCTCAACATTCATATTGGCGACAGTGCGGCCGTCGTCTTCAAATTTTCGGCGCTTCATTTTTTAATCTGTTGCTCCAACTCGCGCTGGCGCTCGGGCGTGTTGTAGAGATGACAGGCACAGAAATGCTCCGGTTCAAGTTCGTTGAAGTCCGGTGCGAAGTGCTTGCAGACCTCCATACACCTGCGGCAGCGGGTATGGAATTTGCAGCCTGCCGGCGGATTCGCGGGCGATGGAATGCTGCCCTCAAGGATGATGCGCTCCATCTTGTAATCCGGGTCCGGCACGGGAATCGCGGAAAACAGTGCTTGCGTATAGGGATGCATCGGCTTGGAATAGAGCTTTTCCGTCGGTGCAAATTCCACCATGTTGCCCAGGTACATCACGCCTACCGTGTCGGAAATATGCTCCACGACGGACAGATCGTGCGAAATGAACAGGTAGGTCAGTCCAAACTGCTTCTGCAAATCGCGCAACAGGTTGATGATCTGTGCCTGAATAGATACGTCCAGTGCAGAAACCGGCTCATCACAGAGTATAAATTCTGGATTGAGCGCGAGCGCGCGCGCAATGCAGATGCGCTGGCGCTGACCGCCGGAAAACTCGTGCGGATAGCGGCTCTTATAGTACTCCGGCAGACCGCAGGCCTCCATGACGCGGGTAACATAATCATCGAATTCACTTTCCGGCACAATGTTGTGCTCGCGCACGGCCTCACCGATAATTTCGCCGATGGGCAGGCGCGGCGAAAGGCTGGAATACGGATCCTGAAAGATGATCTGAATATTCGGGCGTTCCTTGCGCAACTCCGACTTGGAGAGCGAGAATATCTCGCGGCCGTTGAAGTAAACCTCACCGTCGGTCTTGTCCTGAAGGCGCAGTATCGTGCGGCCAATGGTGGACTTGCCGCATCCGGATTCGCCCACCAATCCCATCGTGGTACCGCGCTTGATTTTAAAGGAAGCACCGTCCACGGCCTTCACGTTGCCAACCGTCATCTTGAAAAAGCTGGACTTAATCGGGAAGTACTTCTTCAGATTTTTGACCACCAGAAGATACTGCGGATCGTGCTCCGCACCGTCGAATCCGGAGGCCGTGTAAGCATCGCGTACTTTATTATCCATGATTACAATTCCTCCACATTCACAGATTTTGGATAGCCCAGCACCTCGCCAGTATCATAATAGCGATAACAGGATACCACGTGCGTATCACTGATGCGAATTTCCGGCGGATATTTGCCGCTGCATCGCTCGCACTGCATCTCACAGCGATCTCTGAAATAGCAGTAATTCGGCATGTTTACCGGATTGGGCACGCTACCGGGAATATTATACAGCTCGTCTACCTTCTTGCCCACTACGGGCTTGGATTTCATCAAACCAATGGTATAGGGGTGCGCAGGATGGTGGAAGATATCCTCCGCCGTGCCCTTTTCAACCACGCGGCCGGCGTACATCACAACCACATAATCGGCCATGCCAGCCACCACACCCAAATCATGCGTAATGAGCATAATGGACGAATTGAGCTTATCTTTCAGGTTTTGCAGCAGGTCAAGTATCTGCGCCTGAATGGTCACATCCAGCGCCGTGGTCGGTTCGTCTGCAATGATCAGCGTGGGCGAACAGGCCAAGGCAATGGCAATCATCACGCGCTGACGCATGCCGCCGGACAATTCGTGCGGATACATCTTATATACGCCTTCTTTATTGGCGATGCCCACCAATTCCAGCATTTCCAACGTACGCGCCTTGATATCCTCTGCGGACATCTGCGGATTGTGCAGGCGGGTCACTTCGTCTACCTGGTCGCCGATTCGGAAAACCGGATTGAGCGAAGTCATCGGTTCCTGAAAGATCATTGAAATTTTGTTGCCGCGAATGTCCTGCATCTGCGCTGTGGGCGTATTCACAATGTTATACGCCTTGCCGTCGCCAAGGTTGAAGCGAATTTCGCCGCCGACAGTCTGACCGCTGGGCCGCTGAAGCAGCTGCATCAGCGACAGACTGGTCACGGACTTGCCACAGCCAGACTCTCCCACTACGCCCACCGTGGCGTGGCGCGGAATATCAAAGCTCACACCGTCCACGGCCTTTACAGTACCTACGTCGGTGAAAAAATAGGTGCATACGTTGTCAAACTCGACTACATTTTGGGGATCGCGCATCTGGGCCGCGTAAAGCTCCGGATTGTGGCGTGCGCTTTCGCGCCTGCGCTCCAGTCGCCGGGTAACCTTTCGATTGAAGCGGGAAATCCGTCCGGATTCACGCGCTGAAATATAGGCGGAACTCTTTTCCTTCTTTTTCTTGCTGAACATCGAACGCACCTCCCTCAGCGCTTCATCTTCGGATCGAAAGCGTCGCGCAGACCGTCGCCCACGAAGTTGAAGGCGACCACTGTCAGGCAAATCAGCAATCCGACCGGCACCCAGATGTAGGTAAAGCGAATCATATTTTCATTGGTCGAGGTCACGGAGTTAATCATCGTGCCCCAGGTAGCCAGCGGATGCTTCACGCCAAGGCCCAGGAACGAAAGCGTACTCTCGGTAAGGATGACGCTGCCCAGGCCTGCCGTGGCGGATACGATCAGCTGCGGCATGACGTTCGGCACCAGATGCCGGAAAATGCGCCGCCTGACTTTCAGCCCCGTAGCCTCCGTCGCCACCATAAACTCCTGCTCGCGCAGCGACAGGATCTGGCCGCGTACCAGGCGCGCCACACTGGCCCAGCCCAGTATGCCGAGTATGGCCATCATGTATATCAGGCGCGTGTATGCGGAAACTTTCATGCTGTCCATAAACGCGCCCATGATAATCAAAATCGGCATGGACGGAATGCAGTAGAAAATGTCTACCAGGCGCATGATGAGATTATCCACCCACCCGCCGAAGTAACCGGCGATGCCGCCCATAATGACGCCCAGCAGCGTTTCCAGAATGACAACCACGAAGCCGACCATCAGCGATATGCGGCCGCCATACATCATGCGTGCCAGAATATCCATGCCGTCGCTGTCAGTGCCGAACGGGTGCGCCGCAGTGGGCGCGCCGTTTAAATCGATCAGGTGGCGCAGCTGCTGGCAGGTCGCCACATACTGGCCGGTCTTGAGCGCAACGGTGATCTCGGTGTCGGCATAGATCTGGTTTCCATTTTCATCGAGAGAATTGACCATATATTCGTCGCCGTTTTCATCGGTTTCCGAAATGCGCAGGGGCAGGCTGTAGGTGAACGTGTCCCGCTGCAGATTATTCTGCTGCATGTTGCGAATCACGTCCTCCAGGGCACCCTTGAAGGCGAGGTCAAAGGTATCGTTGCCCTTGGGGTCGCGCACTACGAAGTTGCTGAGCATCGCTGCTTCGCTGCCGTCGCGGTAGAGCAG
>CAKUDW010000008.1 GCA_934645275.1 uncultured Clostridia bacterium | reverse complement strand
TATGCGCATTTGCACGGTTGCCATGTGGTGCTGCCGCTGATCAATAAGGAAATCCCGATTGTGTGCGACGAACATGCCGACATGACCAAGGGTACCGGCGTTGTGAAGATTACACCTGCGCACGATCCCAACGACTATGAAGTGGGCAAGCGGCACAACCTGCCCATGGTGCGCGTATTTACCTATGATGGCCACATGACCGGCGCGAAGGAAG
Source organism: uncultured Clostridia bacterium (assembly GCA_934645275.1). Next base: position 22,133 of record CAKUDW010000008.1, on the reverse strand, counting down.
CCGCTGAAAATGCTGAGTGGATTGCCAGCGGTCGCGCAACGAAGGATGAGCCGGTGGTGCTGGATTGCGGCAAGTATGCCGGCATGACCACGGCTGAGGCACGCAAGGCCATTGTGGCTGATTTGAAAGAAGCTGGATTGCTGAAGAAAATCGAACCGCTCAATCATGAAGTCGGTACCTGCTATCGCTGTCATCACACGATCGAGCCGATGGTCTCCAAGCAGTGGTTTGTGAAGATGGAGCCGCTGGCCCGCCCCGCCGTGAAGGTGGTCAGAGACGGTGAACTGCGCTTCGTGCCCGAACGCTTCGAAAAGACCTATCTCAACTGGATGGAAAATACCCGCGACTGGTGCATTTCCCGCCAGCTGTGGTGGGGCCATCGCATTCCGGCGTTCTATTGCGACAGCTGCGGCGAAATCACCGTGTCCCGCGAGGACATCAGCGTGTGCCCGAAGTGCGGCGCGCCTGTGCGTCAGGATGACGATGTGCTGGATACCTGGTTCTCCTCGGCGCTGTGGCCTTTCTCAACGCTTGGCTGGCCGGATGAGAACAGCGAGGATTACAAGAATTTCTATCCGAATGCCGTGCTGTCCTGCGGCTACGACATTATCTTTTTCTGGCTGGCACGCATGGTGTTCTCCGGCTTGGAGCAGACTGGCAAGTGTCCCTTCAGCGTAGCGTTGATGCACGGCCTGGTGCGCGATGCACAGGGACGAAAGATGAGCAAATCGCTGGGCAACGGCATCGATCCCATTGAGGTGATTGATCAGTACGGCGCGGATGCGCTGCGCTTCTCGCTGGTGATGGGCGTGGCACCGGGTGCGGACGTGCGCTTGTCCAACGAGAAAATCGAAACTTACCGCAACTTCTGTAATAAGATATGGAACGCCAGCCGGTTCGTGCTGATGAACCTGCAGGGCTTCACGCCCAGCGACGTACCTGCTGCGGACAAACTGTCCATCGCCGATAAGTGGATACTGACAGAGTATCAGAACACCGTGCGCGAAGTGACGAACAATCTGGAGAATTTCGATCTCGGTCTTGCCGCCACGAAGCTGTACGATTTCGTGTGGTCGGATTTCTGTGATTGGTACATCGAAATCGCTAAGCAGGGGCTCTATGCCGAGGATGGCGATACCAAGGCCGCGGCGCAGGAGGTGTTGCTGCACGTGCTGACCGGCATCCTCAAGCTGCTGCATCCCTACATTCCGTTTATCACGGAAGAACTATACAGCTATCTGCCGAATGCCGAAGGCATGCTCATCAGTGCGGCCTGGCCGGAGCCGAAAGCAGAATATGACTTTACTGCAGAGGCGGCGCGCTTTGAGGGCGTGATGGAAGTCATTCGCGCTATCCGGAATCTGCGCGCGGAAATGAACGTGGCGCCTTCGAAGCGTGCGACGCTTATTCTGAAGCCGCACGACGGGTGGAAGGACGCGCTTGCCGCGGCTGAAGGTTATTTCAAGCGCCTTGCAGGTGCGAGCGCCGTGGAGTTCATCGATGCGGCGCAGACCAATCCGGATAAGAGCGCTTCCGCTGTTACCGCGCCCTGCGAGCTGTTCATACCGCTGGGCGAACTGGTGGATGTGGATAAGGAAATTGCCCGCCTGAGCAAGGATTTGAAGAATGTGGAAGGCGAAATCGCCCGCGCCGAGGGCAAGCTGAACAATCAGGGCTTCATTGCCAAGGCTCCTGCGGAGTTGGTGAACCGCGAGCGTGAGAAGCTGGAAACCAATAAAGGTCTGCTGGAGAAGCTGAAGGCGCGCATCGAAGAGATGCAGGCATTGCGCTAAAACGGCAGATAAACGATGACTATTTAGTCTGCGCGCCGGACGGGTCTTTGAGATCCCGTCCGGCGCGCTTTTTTGTACATTCAGGCCATCAGAATTTGGTGCACAGTCCGCAGTGCGTCGTCGCAGGCGTTTTCATGAACGTGCAATTCGATGTGATCCGTCCTGCGAATACAGGAGATCGGATTGATCGCCTGCATGAGCTGCGGCAGGCGCTCCGGCAAGAGTCCGAACACGCTGATTGCGGCCACAGGGATTGTAGCGGATGCATTTGTTGCGTATTCCGCTTGCAGCGCCGAATCGAGCGCGTTTGCGGGCAGACACAGACCGCGCCGAAGCGCGGCGCAGGGCACGATGCTATGATCAAACGCTTCGCTGATGCGCGTGCCCGGACATGCGGGGTTGAAGCTGTTTCTCAGCTCCACCGCTACGCCGCGTCCGCGCAGGCAGATGAGTGAATCCGGATGTAGCACCTGCGCGCCACAGGCAGAGAGGGCCGCCATCTGCGCAAAGCCGACGCGTGGATGTAAATGCGCGTTGGGTACAAGCTGCGGATCGGCGGAATACAGTCCGTCCACGTCTGTCCAGTTTTCATAGATGCAGGGTGCGAAGGCGGCGGCGATCAGCGCGCCGCTTACATCCGAACCACCGCGGCTGAACAGCGCGATTTCACCATCCGGGCCCGCACCGTAGAAACCTGGAATTACCGCGGTGGACGTGGTTTTAAGCATCGTGACAGCGGCGGACGTTGCTCTGACATCAACTGAGCCGTCCAAGCCAAAAATGATTAAATCGCGTGCATCCACGAATTCCATGCCACAATAGGCGGCGAACAGCTGCGCGCACAGATATTCGCCGCGGCTGATCAGTGCTGCGGGGGAGGGTGCGTTCATGCGTTCGATTTTATCGAATTCCGCTTCCAAATCACAATCTATATTCAGCGCTGCGCGTATGGATGCATAGCGTTCAAACACATGGGTCAAAATAGCGTGGCGCGCGTTTTCTCCGGCGCGGAACGCACGCAATAGCAAATCAGTCACCTTTTCGTCGTTTGTGGCGGAGCGGCCGGGCGCGGATACGACGATGTACTTTCTGGATGAATCTGCGGCGATTATGCGGCGTACGCGTCTGAAGCCGTCCGCATCGGCCAGAGAACTGCCGCCAAATTTACATACGCGAGGATTCATATTATCCCTCCGAACCGAAATGAAAAGAATTACGCATCATCCTATGCCGTGGCTATAAAAGCGTTCGTCAACGAATGTTCGGGCACGCCGCATAGAAAAATTTCAAAAGAAAAAAGGATTTTGAACGTGCGTGTTGTAATTTATATAATACGTTTTCGGTGAAGCGCGGCGAATGATGAAAGCATACAACGCTTGGCCGAAAATTGTTGTAAAATGTCGGGTTCATGCAGGAAATGCGGAATTTCCGGCGAATAAATGGTTTAGTTGCGTCGGCTGGAAGGATTGGGGGAACGCTAAAAATGCCGCGGTTTTCAGATGCGTTTTTAGATGAACTCCGCGCTCGAACGAGTTTGGAGGAGATCGTTTCCCAATATGTTCCGCTGAAGCAGAAGGGCAGAAGGTTTTGGGGGTGCTGTCCGTTTCATAATGAAAAGACGCCATCCTTCTCCGTGGATTCGGAAACGCAGCTTTACTATTGCTTCGGATGCCACAAGGGAGGAACGGCGCTTAATTTCATCATGGAAATGGAGCGGATGGAGTTCCCTGAAGCTGTAAAGTATCTGGCCGAACGCGCACATATGCAGATTCCCGAAGCCGGGGTTTCGCAAGCGGGCCGCGGTGGGATCAACTCAGAAGAGCGAGAGCGCATTTACGAAGCAAACGTAACTGCCGCCCGCTATTTTCATTCGCTTTTGTGGACGGATGAGGGCGCGGAAGCGCTTTCGTATCTCTATAAGCGCGGCCTGAACGATTCGGATATCCGCCGCTTTGGGCTGGGCGCTTCGCCTCGGGGCTGGGACGCGCTGATCGCACATCTCGGCAAGCAGGGTTTTGAGCCCGCGCTGCTCAAGCAGGCCGGTCTGGCCGTCGAACGAGACGGACGTTACTATGACATGTTCCGCGGACGCGTGATTTTTCCGATCATCAATGCCCGAGGCAAGGTGCTTGGCTTCGGCGGCCGGGCGATGGGCGATGCACAGCCTAAGTACCTGAATACGCCGGACACGCCTGTATTTAACAAGCGTCAGGGCTTGTATTCGATGAATTTTGTGCGCAACGAACGCGACGTGGGACATCTGGTGCTTGTAGAGGGGTATATGGATACCGTCTCACTGCGTAAATACGGCGTTCGCGGTGTTGTAGCCACGCTGGGTACGGCGCTCACGCCGGAGCAGGCGCGCCTGATCAAGCGATATGCGCCCGAGGTGTGGATCAGCTACGATGGCGATGCCGCGGGCCAGAAGGCGGCGCTCAGGGCGCTGGACATCTTCGACGAACTCGATGGGCTTGCGCCGCGTGTGGTGGATTATCCGGCTGGACAGGATCCGGACGACTTCATCCGCGCCGAAGGCCTGGAGGGCTTTGAACGCCTTCACAAATACGATGCGGCAGAATACCGCATGCTGCGCGCGCGGGATGGGCTGGATCTGACTACACAAGACGGCATGACGCAGTATGCGCTCAAGTGCTGCGAAATTTTGAAGAAGGTTGCCGATCCCATTGTGATGGAGAACCATCTCAGGCAACTGGTAATGCAAACAGGGTATGACCGCGAGATATTGTTGCGACAGATTGGCGTGAATGCCCGCGCTGAAGCGTCGAAGCCGCGCGAATATGCACCGCGGCCGAGCAGAGAACGCGCGGACGACGCGGCACTGGCCGAGCGCGTGTTGCTGACCTTGTTGGCCATTGGCGAAATCCCGCAGGAAATGCTCAAGGCGGAAGATTTTTCGGCAGGTGTGCGGCGCGACGCGGCCACATGGATACTCGGTGGCAGGCAGGCTGCGGCCTTTGTGGAGACACTTCGGGATGACGCGGCTCGAAATGAAGCGGTGCAGGCACTGAATTATTCGCCGCTTCCCGGTAACCATGAAGAGAGGCTGGAGTTGGCGCAAACGAGTCTGCGTACTATTCGTAGCGCACGGCTGCGCGAGCGAATGTCGGAAATTGAAGCGGAAATAAAGACGGCGGACGCCGCCCGCAAACGTGAACTATATACGCAAATGCAAGCCATATTAGGGGCTTTGGAGGACTGACCGGTCGAAAGGAGTGGCCTGTTTTGAACAAATCGGCGGCGAATACGGAGGCTGTAAAGGCACGCATCAGTGAGTTGATTGAGAGCGGCAAAAGCAAAGGTGTGCTCACTTATAAGGAAATTGTTGATTCGCTTGGCGACATTGAAATGGACAGCGAGCAGTTCGACCGGGTGCTCGATACGCTTAACGGTCTGAATATTGAAGTTATTAAGGACGATGCGATTCCGGATGCAAAGCTTACCGATGAGCCGGAACCGGAGGAGATCGACATTTCCGTGCCGGAAGGCATTTCAATCGATGACCCCGTGCGCATGTATCTGAAGGAAATCGGCAAGGTGCCACTGCTCTCCGCAGAGGAAGAAGTGGAACTGGCCAAGCGCATGGAACAGGGCGATGAAGAAGCCAAAAAGCGCCTGTGTGAAGCAAACCTGCGCCTCGTGGTTTCTATTGCGAAGCGCTATGTAGGTCGCGGCATGCTCTTTTTGGATTTGATTCAGGAAGGTAATCTGGGCCTGATCAAGGCGGTTGAAAAGTTTGACTATCGCAAGGGCTATAAGTTCTCCACTTATGCCACCTGGTGGATTCGTCAGGCCATTACCCGCGCGATTGCTGATCAGGCGCGCACGATTCGTATTCCGGTACACATGGTGGAAACCATTAACAAGCTGATTCGCGTATCCAGGCAATTGCTTCAGGAATACGGCCGTGAGCCGCTGCCTGAGGAAATTGCCGAGGAGATGGGCATCCCGGAGGATAAGGTGCGCGAAATTATAAAAATAGCGCAGGAACCGGTGTCCCTCGAAACGCCGATTGGCGAGGAAGAGGACAGCCATCTGGGCGATTTCATCCCAGACGACGATGCACCTGCACCGGCAGAAGCCGCAGCGTTTACACTGTTGAAAGAGCAGCTGATGGGCGTACTTTCCACGTTGACGCCCAGGGAGGAAATGGTTCTGAAGCTGCGCTTTGGGCTTGAGGATGGCCGCGCGCGCACGCTTGAAGAAGTGGGCAAGGAGTTCAAGGTTACGCGGGAACGCATTCGCCAGATTGAGGCGAAAGCGCTGCGAAAGCTGCGGCATCCTAGTCGCTCGCGCAAGTTGAAGGATTCGATTGATTGATGGCATACGATAAGCGAATATCCCTCGATCCGCGCCTGACCACGATTGCAGAGCTGGCGGGCAGCTGCGACTGCTGCGCCGATATTGGCAGCGATCATGGCAGGCTCGGTGCGTTTTTGTTGCAGAACGGCTATTGCCGGCGCGTAGTATTTACGGATATTTCCGCTTCGTCGCTGGAAAAGGCGCGCAGGCTGATTGCGCTGCTCGGGCTATGCGAGCGCGCGGATTTCTGCGTGGGCGACGGCGCGCACGCTTTGAACCGAAAGGTAGATGTAGCGGTCATTGCGGGTATGGGCGGCGAAACCATTGCGTGCATTATAGAAGCTTCAGACGGCTACCTGAACGGCGTACGTTTGTTGCTTCAGCCAAACGTGGCCGCGCCACAACTGCGCGCGAAACTGTGCGAGTGCGGCTGGCGCATTTCCCGTGAGGCGCTTGCACGCGATGGTCGCAGGATTTATCCGATCATTGAAGCTGTTGAGGGACGCGAGGCGCTAAATGAAATGCAGTTGGAAGTCGGGCCGGCGTTGCTGCGCGAAAGGCCGCCGCTGTTGGGCGATTATGCTCGGTTTCATATTCGCGTGATGGAAAGGGCGCTTGAGGGCGCGCGGCGCGGGGGCGACGATGCGACTATTCGGGAACTGACGCGGGTGCTCAGGGTCTGGAAGGAAGTTGAAAAATGGCTTTGACTGTTGGGCAGGTATATGCGGCGATAGATGGCTTTGCGCCTTTTGAATTGGCTGAGGAGTGGGACAACGCGGGCTTGTTGGCGGGTGCGCCGGATACGCAAGTGCGCGGCATACTCTGCGCGCTGGAACTTAATCCGGCAGTGCTTCGTGAAGTCGTTGAAATGGATTGCAATCTGATTGTGACGCACCATCCGATTCTCTTCCATGCGCGGAAAAATCTGCGTGAGGACGAGCCGGAGGGCGCGATGCTCTGTACTTTGGTGCGCAGCGGCATTGCATTGATTGCTGCGCACACGAACTTTGACAAAGCCGTGCCCGGCGTAAACGATGCGCTAGCGCAAAGGCTTGCGTTGGAAGACGTTCAGGCAGATGAAAGCGGCCTGCGCGTGGGTATGCCTGCGCAGACGACGCTGGGCGCGTTTGCAACCTTTGCCCAGCAAGCGCTTGGCGGGCCGGTGCGCGTCTATGGTGAACCGGATCGGATCGTTCGTCGCGCGGCCGTGCTTGGCGGCGCGGGCGGTGATTTTGCCCAGCTGGCGCGCGCTGTGGGCGCGGACGTGTATTTGACGGGCGAAATTGCACACCACAAGGCATGGGACGCTTATCTGTGCGGCCTGTGCGTGCTTGAAGCCGGACATGCGGCCACGGAATTGCCTGCGGTCGAACTGCTGGCAGGAGGTTTACAAAACGCGCTGAATGGTGTAAAATGGAATGAGCGCATATATAGAAGCGAAGTTGAGCTGTTTCGCTAGAATTGGAGGATGAAGAATGCAGTTGGATAAGTTGTGGCAGTTTATGCAGGTGGACATGGAAGCGGATCGTTTTGAAAGTAAGATTCGTCAGTCCGAAAAGCGTCAGACTCTGATCAAACAGCGCAATTTTTTGATGGATCAGCAGAGCAACATGAAAAAGCTGGAAAGCGACGTAGCTGCGATGGCCGATCGTCTTGAGGCCGTGCATGACGAGGCTGAGCGTTTGCAGAAGCTGCTTGCTCAGCAGGTGGCGGAGCTTGAGAGCAACCCGCCAAAGAGTGCAGAAGAGGCCGATGCGAAGACGGACGAAGTGCAAAAGCTGCTCGATACGCTGAACCGCTATGAGCAGGAGCTGAGCAAGATGCATAAAGATGCGGAAAACCGCGATCGCCAGCAGCGCGACATCCGTGTACGCGCAGCACGCACCAAGGCGGAATATGATCAGCTCAAATCCGAGTATGACGTGGAGTTCAAGCGTGATTCCGCTACACTGAAGCAGATGCGGGAGCGCACAGATAACGAATCCAGAAAGATTGATGCGGAGCTGCTGGAAAAGTACAAGACCATTAAGCAGCACTGTACGCCTCCGATGGCCAAGCTGATTGACGGCCAGTGCAGCGGTTGCTTCATGTCACTGCCGAGCGCGACGTTGCTGGCGCTCAAGGAAGGCGATCATATCGTCTGCTGTGACAACTGCGGCAGAATTATTTACAGCGAGGAATAAGCTGAGAAATTCCATATTGGTATGAATTGCGAGGGCGTCAGACGATCGCAGGCGCGATAAGCGTCTGAGGAAAGTCCGAGCACCGTAGGGCAGGGTGCCGGTTAACTGCCGGTGGAGGCGACTCCAAGGAAAGTGCAACAGAGATATACCGCCCCGCGGCTTCGGCCGCGAGGTAAGGGTGGAAAGGCGAGGTAAGAGCTCACCAGCGGCTTGGCGACTTGACCGCTCTGTAAACCCCACCTGGTGCAAGATTGATAGGAAAGCGCTTGTGGCGGCCCGCCATGCTTTCGGGTAATCGCTTGAGCTTCATGGCAACTTGAAGCCTAGACAGATGATCGTCTAATACAGAACTCGGCTTACAGGCGCCGCTCGCAAATCATATATAAACAGCCAATGACCATTGCGGTCATTGGCTGTAATTATATGATGAGTCCTGCGAATAAGCGTGCGTCAGCCGGCGGTTTCCACGTCAGCCTGTACGGAATCGCGCATATGGCGCATGGCAGGCTGGAAGGCCTCGTAGTCTTCGTAGGCACAGAGAAAATGGAAGCAGAACAGATAGCGCTCGAAGTAGGTCATGATGACATAGCCTTGAATTTCCTGACTGCCGTCATAGGCCAGATAAGTGGTGGCCAGCGCATCGTTGCCCATAAATTTGGTCGCGGTATCGAGTTCCATGTCGATCTGGAAGCTGGATTCGTCGTACTGGCTGCGCAGGGTCTTGAAATATGAGGCGAGCTCCTCTTTGAATTCCTTTTCTCCGCTGCACTTGTGCAGCAGTTGCTTCATCGTGACCGCCACGCGCGCGGGATATACCGTGCCGTTTTCGAGCGGCTGCACATAGCATACGGTGGATCTGCCGGGGATGTTTGTCCAGCCGGTCGGATAGTCGAATTTAAAGCCCAGACCGGTACCGCTCACGTTGGAGTAGCCGGAAACTGCCGTATTCGGTTGAGGCGTGGGGCTTACGAAGGGTTGCACCGCCGCGGGCGCGTCGGTCGCAGTCTGCGCGTCCGGTGGCATTTCCTGGGCAGAGCCATCCGCTGCGGCGTCGTTGCTGAAATCGTTGCTGGAAACGTCCCACTCCGCAGAATCGATCTCCTGCGGCGGGTTCTGCGCTTCCATTGCGCCTACGAGACCGCCATCTGCGGGCGTTGCAGCCGTTTCCTGCGGCGCAAAATCAGCGCTGTTATCATTTTCCTGCGGCGTTGCAGTCTTGCGGTCGCAGCCGGACAATGGAAGCGCCACGCAGCAGAGCGCCAGTATGATGCAGATGATTCGCTTCAATATAATCGCCTCCTTGCGCTCAGCGACGGGTATCACCGTTTCGCGCAATCTGTTCATTCAAAAGGTCGATATCGCCGCAGCCATGACTGATCATCAGGTCGCCTGGCTGCCAATGCGCGCGCAGATAGGCTTCCGCATCGTCGAAGGTGGGCGTAAGTACTGCATCCACGCCACGCGCGCGCAGCGGTGCGATCAACATTTCTGAAGAAATATCGCCTGGGTCAGTTTCGCGTGCGGCGCATATATTGGTTATCAGCACGCGGTCTGCACGATCAAAGGTTTCCAGGAATTGGTTGAACAACGTCTTCGTGCGGGAATAGGTGTGCGGTTGGAATACGCACCAGAGCGTTTTGTGCGGCTGAAGGCTCGCAATTTCCAGCGCGTTCTTAATTTCAGCGGGATTATGGCCATAATCTGTATAGCACTTAACGCCGTCCGTCACACTGGTGAGCTCGAAGCGCCGGTGTGCGCCGATAAAGTTTTCGAGCGCATCGGCCACCTTTTGCATGTCCAGTCCACGAATATGACAGACGCCGATTACGGCCAGACTGTCCAGCATGTTGCATTCACAGGCCACGCCGATGTGGAAATGCCCCAGCGATTGGCCGTGCAGCACGGCTTCATAGCTTGCGCGACCGAATTCATCGTAACTGAGATTTACGGCGCGCAGGTCACAGTTCTCGCCAAGACCGTAAGTTAAGTGGTTACAGTTGGCCGCCTCGCACACGCGCCGGGCGCGCGCATCGTCGCCCCAGGCTACGCACCAGCCGTCCTTCGGCAACAGCGCGGCGTATTTTTTGAACGCAGACTCGATGTGGTCGATATCGCGGTAGTAGTCCAAGTGATCCTCGTCGATATTGGTGATGATGGCAACGGTTGGTTTGAAGTGCAGAAAGCTTTCGCGGAATTCGCAGGCTTCGCAAATGAAATCGTCGCCCGCACCGCGCCGCGTGCTGCCGCCAATGAAGTCCAGTTCGCCGCCGATATGAATGGTGGGGTCGAGTCCGGCGTTCATGAAGCACTGCGCCAGCATGGACGTGGTGGTGGTCTTGCCATGCGTGCCGCTTACGCCCACGGCGAAACGACTGCCGGACATCAACTGGCCTATCAGATCGCAGCGCTCAATCTGGGGAATGCCCAGCCGCGCGGCCTCTGCGCGCTCCGGGTTCTCGGGTGAGATTGCGGCGGAATATACAATTACATCCACACCGTGAACGCTGGCCGCATCGTGGCCGATGGTAATGTGAATGCCAGCCTGCTGCAGATGTTCGGCCTTGTGCGAGCGCGTCTTATCTGATCCGGATACGATATAGCCCTCTGAATTGAGCAGCGCTGCAAGTCCGGACATGGAACTGCCGCCCACGCCGATAAAATGTACGCGGCGGCCCTTATATTTGAATATGCTCTCAATCATGCAAAACAACCTCACAAAGCTATATATATATCCTATTATAATTGAAAAACGAAAATTCTTCAAGTTGAACAGCATAAAACCGACCGAAACTGCGTTAAAAATTCGGACAACGTCATAAATGCTTTAAAATCTAACAATCACGAATTATAATTTATAAAAGCATAGAAAATATTCGGAAATTGGAGGCGGAGCCCATGGATAAGATCAAGCGCAACGAACGCCTTGGCGCGATGACCAGAATTCTTACGGAAGCACCCAATCGCATTCATACGCTGGGTGAATTCTGCGAGATGTTCGGTGCGGCGAAATCCACCATCAGCGAGGATATTGACCTGGTGAGCAAGGCCTTCGAACAGTTCGATCTTGGCGTGGTTGAAACTGTGGCCGGCGCTGCGGGCGGCGTGCGCTATCGGGCAATTCCCAGCCCTGCACGCGCCAAACGCGTGCTCAGCGCATTGGCAAAGCGCCTTCAGGAGCCTGGTAGAATGCTGCCCGGCGGTTTTCTGTATACTTCGGATGTGACCGCCGAATCTGAAACGGCGCAGGCGCTGGGCGAGATTCTGGCTACACCGTACTACGACAAAGCGCCGGACTTTGTGCTTACCATGGAAACGAAGGGCATTCCCATTGCGCTAATGACGGCGCGAATGCTGAATGTACCGCTGGTGATTGCCCGCCGCGATAGCCGCGCTTACGAGGGTTCTGCTGTGAAGATTAACTATATTGCAGGGGGCGGCAGCGAGCGCATCGAAACCATGGCGCTGGCACGCCGCGCTGTAAACCCGGGCCAGCGCGCGCTGATTGTGGACGACTTCATGAAGGGCGGCGGTACGCTTCAAGGCATGGTGGATATGATGCGCGAATTTCAGGCTGAGGTCGTGGGCGTGTGCGTGATGATCGCTACGGCGACGCCTGCAGAAAAGCGCGTAAAGGGCGCGCATTCGCTGCTCGTGCTCGATGGCTTTGATCGTGACAGCGGAAACGCGATCGTGCGGCCCTCTGAAGCCTACGTTTAAGTACGCTCGCTGTGATTTGGACATAAGCGTTGCTGAAGGAAATCCTGCAAAGCAGCGCTTTTTTGTTAATTTTCTAAATTACATGAGATGGTTGCACAGAAGGTGATGAGTGGCATTAGTAAAAATTACTTGGTTCATTCACAGAATGAACTAAAGGGGAACAGGGAAAAATATTTCGGCTTAGCAAGATATTGAGGAAAACATAAGTAATTTCAATGTTAAATGAACTAAATACGTGAAATTGACGTTGACAATAGTGACGAAAATCTTTAGAATTAGAAGTGGCTGATGATACTGAATCTGATGCCTGGAGGTGCAAAAGTAAACAGCTGGAGGAATGTTAAGTGATTCGCAGAACGCAGAGCGAGAGCAAGCGCCATACCATGGGCATGCCGTACATGACCCAGGAAATGGCCAGCATACTCGCGGAGATAGAGCGCGAAACGGGCGATGCTTCTCTTTCACAGAGTTTTTATTTCAGCCCGACCGCCATTACGCATATCCGCCGTCTTGTCGATATGGGCGGAACCATTATTACCGATACGACGCTGGTGGCAAATGGAATTGACGCAGCGCTTATGGGCAACAAGGGCGCTAAAGTCGCCTGCTTCATCGATGAGCCGCAGGTGATTTCACTGGCGGAACAGCGCCGCATTACCCGCGCTGAAATCGCAGTGGACTACGGTCTCGCGCTGAGCGGCCCGAAACTGATGGTAGTGGGCAGCGCACCCGCCGCAATCAACCGCATGATTCGCCGCCGCCAGCATGAGCCGATGAGCGATGTGTGCGTACTGGCTACGGCCACGGGTTTTGCCAGCGTGGTGCAGCTCAAGGAACGGCTGATCGACAGCGATTTGATGTCCATCGTCGTTCGCGGCAAGAAGGGTGGTATCCCCATGGCGATTACCGTTGTGAACTCGATTCTTCGTGAGATTTCTAAAAACGCCAAATAAATTTATTAACGTTGGCCGCGCCGGTGCATGTGTACCGGCGCGGTCGGCATTCGATAGGGCAGTTTTAACGGCAGCCGCTTTTTTGGAGGACGCGGCTCGCAGCGAATGAATAAAGGAGTGCGAATGAAGATATGTTGTATGGAAAAGTGAAAAATGTGAATAAGCCAGTATCGCGCATCGTGTTCGGTACGGCCACGCCGGTGCTGTTTAACGCGTTTCGTTCCGTATATGGTGAGGCACCGGATTTTAAAGAACGGTTGGATCGGGCCTTCAAGTTGCTCGACGACATGTACGCGCTGGGGATCAACTGCTTTGACTGCGCCGACCATTACGGCGAGGAGCCGCTGGGCGAATGGCTGGACTCACGCGGACTGTACGACAAGGTGGTCGTGTTGGCTAAAGGCGCGCATCACAATCGCTGGCGCAAACGCGTGACTGACTTTGATATCCTGCACGACGCGCACAACACGCTGGCTAAGCTCAAAACGAAAAAGCTGGATATGTATCTGCTGCACCGGGACGACCCGACGGTCGCAGTGGGCCCGATTATGGACGCACTGAACCGCCTGCATGACGAAGGCAAGATCGGCGTGCTGGGTGCGTCGAACTGGACGGTCGAACGCTTTCAGGAGGCCAACGATTACGCGCTAAAGCATGGTATGCAGCCCTTCACGGTAACCAGTCCGAATTTTGGTCTTGCCGATCAGGTGAACGACCCGTGGGGTGGCGGCTGTGTTACGATATCCGGGCCGAACGGTACGGCGGCGCGGCGCTTCTACGCCGAGAATGGCATACCGGTGTTCGCCTATTCGCCGCTCGCACGAGGGCTGTTTTCTGGAAAATTTACCAGCGCGCATCCGGAGGAAGCGGCAAGATTTATGGATGAAGCGGGTCTGAAAGGCTACGCATGTCCGGAAAACTTTGAACGCCTGCGCCGCTGCGAGTTGCTGGCGGCGGAAAAACAGGCGCCTGTGGCGCAGATCGCCATGGCGTGGATATTCAACCGTCAGCCGCTTGACGTGTTTGCGCTGAGTGGATCGACGCACGTAGAAAACATGAAGCTGAACATCACCGCGAGCGAAATGAAGCTCTCGTCTGCGGAATGCGCATGGCTGGATATTGAAACGGAAACCAGGTAAGGCCGGAAGGTGATGAGGCTTTTGGTCTATATAAACAGCCGGTTCCAGCTTGGAACCGGCTGTTTATGTGAGTATCCTGCGATCAGGTAAAATGCTCAGAACAAAACTGGGAATTGCCTGCTCGCGGTTTCCCTGGGAGAAAACTCCATGCAATCAGGGAAGCAGACGTTTGGTAGACATGCGCAGATAATTCAGGTTCGGGCGGAAGCCTTCGGCGTAATCCACGCCGCTCTGGAAACCGCGCACGCGGGAGCAGGTGCGCACGAAGTCCAGAAAATCGATATGATCATGGTCACGCATCCAGTCGATCTGAGATTTGTGGCAGGCCAGCGCTTCGAGTTTGATATCGATGGTATCGCTGATATCGACATATTCCGTGGGAATAAAACCGGTGCCTGCCAGCGTGTCCATGTGGAAAATGGGACAGGTGGGCGTCGGGGGCGTGGTCGCGCTCAAATCAAAATGCGCCAAGCTGGCGGCAAAGGACGCGCGCATGACCGACTGATAGGTCTGCACGTGATCGTTCATGTAGTCCTGCTCAAAGTGGGTGATGATGACATCCGGCTGCGCTTCGCGCACGACGGCGGCCAGACGGGTGACCAGTTCATCGATATCGGCGGTCACGTATAAGTCGCCGATGTCGACGCTGTAATGCTTTGCGCCGATGATTTTCGCGGCGTTTTCCGCTTCTTGAAAGCGGATGCTGCGCAGTTCATCCTGCATGATGATTGCATGACCGAGGTTGCCGTTGGCCACATGGCATACGGACACATTGTGACCGAGCTTTACATATTTGGCCAGCGTGCCGTAGCAGCCGATTTCAAGATCGTCTGGATGGCATCCGACGGCGAGTATGTTCATAATACTTCCTCCTGCATTTGTGCTGTTGATTTTGGGATAATTAATTTGCCGCTTCCGGTGCGGGCGAGTTCTCGTCGTTCTCATTACCGAGAAGTCCGGAATTGATGTAGTGGGCCAGAATATCGACAATGCGGGCATTCTTTCCGCCGCGGGCAACGATCAGGTCTGCATATTTTACGTAGTTGCGTATGTATTTTTCATACATGGGCTTTACCGTGTCCAGATACTGGCGATAAATGCCCTCGATATCGCGACCGCGATCGCGAATATCGCGTTTTACGCGCCGGAGCAGACATACGTCCGGATCAACCTGAATGAAGATTTTGAAGTCAATCAAATCACGCACACATTCGTCGTAGAAGATGTGCAGGCCTTCCAGCAGCACGACCTCGGCCGGGCGAATCATTTCGTCGGCGTCACAGCGACGATGCTGCACATAATCATAGCGCTTTGCGGTGATGGGCCGTCCTTCGCGCAGCGCGAACAGATCGTCGCGCAAAGCGTCGTGTTCAAAGGCAGCCGGCTCATCGTAGTTGATACGCGTGCGCTCTTCAAAACTCATGTCTGGGTGATCCCTGTAATAGGAATCTTGCTTCAGGTAAACGCATTTCTGATCGAGCCTGGCTTCCAGTTCACGCGCCAGCGTGGATTTTCCGCTGCCGCTTGCGCCGCAGATGCCGATGACAAGCATATTAAGCCTCCTCGTCTATCAATTCCATTATGGTATATGATAGCATAAAGAAGCGGCAAATACAATCAAAAAACAACTGCGGGCGGAATTATTGCGCCATATTTTTGACGACGTAATTGATGAATTCCTTATTTGAAGGACAGCTCGCCATGCGGCTGCCGAGGGTGCCTGATTGATGCGCGGCTGATATGGCGTTTCGCATGCAGCGCTCTATTCGCGTCGGCGTGCTGTCCATATCGCGCGATATTTCCAGATACAAGCCCTTGGACAGATTGCGCATCAGCTCCGGGTCAGTCTGCGCCAGCCGCACTGCTTCAGTGAGGTAAGCACAGCCCGCCAGCTTGGCCGGAATGCCGAGCGATACGATGTAGTTGCGTATTTGGGCGTTGCGTATTTCCGCGTTTTCGATTGACGCGGCGGCACTGCGAGCCGCAGCACGGCGAATTTTGCGCTTTGCCTGAACACAGGCCAGAATTGCGTGGCGCAAAGCTTGGAGCTCGATTGGCTTGAAAAGAAAGTAAGAGGCCCCGGCGTCGCGCGCCGCTTCCAGCGCGACTTCAGAATAGAACTGTGTGCAGCACACGGTGGCGGGCGGCACAGGCAGTTCGTTGATACAGCGCAACAGGTTGACCCCATCCAGTCCTGGCAGGATCAGTTCAAACACGACGGCGTCCGGCTTTTGCGTCCGAACCGCCTCCAATGCTTCTTTGCCGTCGGCGAGCGTGCCGATCACGCGCATCTCTGAAAAGCTCTTCAAGAACAGATGCGCAAGCTCAGCAAATCTCAGATCCGAATCGGCAATAATTACTCGAATCTCATTCACGTTCATCACATCCATTAGAAGTATAAATGCTTGTCGATAGTTAAAATAGCACAACTCGTTAAATTTGTCAATAGTTTATGTGTGTAAGTTTAATACATGATTAAATCAAAGCGTGTTTTTAACGGCGTCCGCCACGTAGGGAACGGCATTTAGCGCCTGTTTTAGCGTATTCAAGTTATGACCGACTTCCAGCAGTATGGCCGGTGTGGACATCTGCTGGTTATAACGGCCCTTTTTCACGATCACATTGCGGCAAAGGCCAGGCAGCTGGCGGTTGATGTCTTCGCTCAAGCGGCGTGCAAAGCTCAGGTTCGTTTCGTAATCGGGCTTTTCAGCATCTGCATAGTCGTCGCCACGGCCGACGAGCAACACCGTTTGCGCGTATTCGCGTCCGCGCGTATCGGTATAGCAAGTTTCAAGTCCCTCGCTGTAAGCGTCGCGATGCAGGTCGATGATCAGGTCAAAATCGCGGTCATAGCTGCGCAGGGTTTCGAGCGAGCGCATGTAGGCGCTGGAAAGGTCGCTGCGCTCGTGGTCGGTCACATCGTGTACGACTTCGAAGCCGCGTTGCTCCAGCTCGTGTGCCAGCTGAGTACCGACGCGCACCACGCTGTGGTTTTCATCCGTCGTGCGCCAGGTTTCCACGGCCACATAGGGGTCGCTGTCATCCTGCTGGTAGGCTTCATGCGTATGCGTATGATAAATCAGAATGGATTTTGCCTGCGCGGTAGGCGCCGCCGAAGCGGCCTTGCTATCGGGTACCACGGTGATTTCAAGCGAGTCCGGGGCGAAGGCGGAAACCGCCTTCACCCCGGCTGAAGCCGCAGCAATTTCTGCGGACACGGCCGGTTGACTACTCTGCTTGAGCACGCCGCCGCATAGCAGGATATATGCGATGACAGCCGCCAGTAATATCGCGGAAAATGCGAGTAAAAGGTGTGAGCCCCGAATTACTTTGAATTTTACCACGCTTACGCAACCTCCCTTCATCTGGAAAGATATTTATGCGCTTCCAGGGCGCAAAAGTACGCATTTGGGGCGAAAGTGCTGCGGGCGCGATCTCTCTTTAAATATTTGCAATATATTTGCAATATTGAGGGCTTTCGCTTGCAAATTTAGACCGTTTGGATTATAATACACGCAGAGTTGTGAATTATTTGATTCATGGATATTGGAGGAACAGATTCATGGACAATGCCCAGGAATTGATTAAGCGCTTAAATCACAGTGGGAAAAAACTCTCCAAGAGCCACCGGCGCATTGCCGAATGCATTGTTGCGCACTACGATAAGGTGGTGTTTATGACGGCCTCGAAGCTGGGCGAATATGTGGGGGTTTCCGAATCTACAGTCGTGCGGTTTGCATCTGCGCTGGGTTACAGCGGCTACCCGCAGCTTCAGAAGGCGCTTCAGGAGCTGCTGCGCCACCGCTTGACCGCCACGCAGCGCTTTGAGTTGACCAGCGATATGGATCATGTGCAGGTGCTCAACCGCGTGCTGAAGGGCGATATCCAGAATATACGCGCCACGCTGGATGAAATTGATATCAACGCATTCGAGGCCTCAATTGATAAAATTATCCAGGCGCGAACGATCTATGTGCTGGGACTGCGCGCTTCTGCGCCGATCGCTGAATTTTTTGCGCACTATCTGCGCTTCATTTTTCCGAACGTAAACGTGGTCACCTCCGGCATGAGCGATGTGTTTGAACAGCTTTCGCGCATTGGCGAGGGCGATTTGCTGATCGGCATTTCCTTTCCGCGCTATGCATCGCGCACGGTGGAGGCAATGGAATTTGCCAGCAGTCAGGGCGCGTCGCTGATTGCCATTACGGACGGCCCGCTTTCGCCACTGCATTCCGCGGCAGATATTTGTCTGATGGCCAAGAGCGACATGTCCTCCTTTGTAGATTCCTTCGCCGCGCCGCTGTCGCTGATTAACGCGTTGATTGTAGCACTGGGGCAGCGCCGCAGGACCGAGGTGAAGGCGTACTTTGATAAAATGGAGGGCGTCTGGTCCGAATACGGTGTGTATCTCGCCAAGGCGAACGACTGATTCGTGGGAGGAAGAATAACCGATGTTACAGAGAAATGTACTCGTCATCGGCGGTGGCGCGGCCGGCATGCTGGCCGCGCTCTTTGCGGCGCGTGGCGGTGCGGCGGTACGGCTGCTTGAGCGAAATGAAAAGCTGGGGAAAAAGGTATACATCACCGGTAAGGGCCGCTGCAATCTAACCAATGCCTGCGATGGCGACGAATTCATGCGTGGCATACTGCGTAATCCGCGATTCATGTATGCGGCGCTGGCCTTTTTTAATAATCACGACATGATGGCGCTGATGGAAAGCCTGGGCGTGAAGCTGAAGGTGGAGCGCGGCAACCGCGTGTTTCCGGAATCGGATCATGCCAGCGACGTGACGAATGCGCTCGCGCGCGAGCTGGCGCGGTTGGGAGTAAAAATTGAGCTTGATGCGCGCGTTGCCCGGCTGTTGCTCGAGAATGATTGCTGCCGGGGCGTCGTTTTGCAGGATGGCCGTGAGTATCGTGCGGACGCAGTGATCGTGTGCACGGGCGGCGAAAGCTATCCGTCTACCGGTTCCACCGGCGACGGCTATGCGCTGGCTGAGGCGGCCGGGCATGATATCCACGAACCCATGCCAGCGCTCGTACCCATCGATACGCGCGAGAGCTGGCCCGGTACGCTTGCGGGGTTGTCCCTAAAAAACGTGGCGCTTCGCGCATGGAAGGAAGGTAAAAAGCGCCGATACTTTTATGATGAACAGGGCGAAATGCTCTTTACACATACGGGTATCAGCGGTCCCTTGGTGCTGTCGCTCTCCAGCAGAATGCCCGAGACGCTGGATGGAGTGCGCATGCTGATCGATTTGAAGCCCGCGTTGGACGAGGCGACGCTGGATGCGCGGCTGCTGCGCGATTTTAAAGAGATGCAGAATCGGCAGATTACCACCGTGATGGACGGACTCGCTCCGCATAATCTCGGTCAGCAGGTACTCCTGCTCGCGGGGATTTCACCGCGCTTGCCGGTAAACGCAGTCACTCGAGAACAGCGCGCGGAAATCGTGCGGCTGCTGAAGGGATTGCCGCTGACCCCCAGAGCGCTGCGCGGCTTCAATGAAGCGATTATTACGCGCGGCGGCGTGGACGTGCGGCAAGTGAACGCGTCCACGATGGAATCCAAGCTGTCGCACGGACTGTTTTTTGCAGGCGAGGTGCTGGACGTGGACGCGCAGACTGGCGGCTACAACCTTCAAATTGCATTTTCAACGGGCGCGCTTGCGGGCGCGAACGCGGCAAAACTGGATTCGGAATGAGGGAGGGAGAGAACGCTCTCGCGGCGGCCTTTATATGAAGATACGCATTTCTGGAATTGTGAACGATTCCATCGTAGACGGCCCAGGCTTTCGACTGACGGTGTTTACACAGGGTTGTCCGCATCGCTGCGCAGGTTGCCACAATCCACAGACGCACGATTTTGAAGGCGGACATGAGGTCGATACGGCCGAGATTATTGAGAAACTGCGCAAAAACCCGCTGTTGGATGGTATCACGCTTAGCGGCGGCGAACCGTTCTGCCAGGGCGAGGCCTGCGCCGAACTTGCCAGAGCCGCACACGCGTTGGGACTGAATGTGTGGGCTTACAGCGGCTATACCTACGAGCAGCTGGTCGACGGCGACGCGGCGCAGCGCGCGCTGCTCAACGAGACCGACGTGCTGGTGGACGGCCCGTTCATACTGACGCAACGCACGCTGGAGCTGCGTTTTCGCGGCTCGGCAAATCAGCGGCTGATCGACGTGAAGGCGAGCGCCGCCGCGGGCTGTGCGCAGCCGGTTAAATGAAATTCTATATACAAAACGAAAGAAGGGTATGGATATGAGTAAGATTGATGTTGTTCGCAAAGCTATGATGGACGCGCTGAAGGCGGGCGATAAGCCGCGCAAGGAGGCGCTTTCGTTGCTATTGTCTGCGCTGAAGGCCAAAAATATCGACAAGCGCGCAGATTTGACCGAGGACGAGGAAAATGCTGTGGTCTATAAGGAAATCAAGGAGGCGCAGGAAACGCTGGACACCACGCCGGCAGATCGCACGGATGTGATCGACGAGTGCAAACTGCGCATCGCCGTATGGAGCGAATTTGCACCTGCCCGCATGGATGAGGATGCGATTCGAGCCGTCATTCGCGATACGCTGGCCGAGCTTGGCATAGAAGCGCCCACGGCTAAGGATAAGGGAAGGATTATGAAGGTGCTGATGCCGAAGCTCAACGGTAAGGCCGAGGGCCGGCTGGTAAACCAGCTGGTGGGCGAAGCGTTGAACTGACTGATAGAAGGGACGCGATTGGCAATGAAGATAAACGCTTATGCCACGCCGCACGATATTCTGCCCGGGAATCTGGACGGCGCGGCAGCCGTGGTAATCGATACACTGCGGATGACGAGCGTGGCCGCCGCGGCGATGCAGAGCAGCTGTGCGGGGCTTTTCGCCTGTGCTGAGGTGGAAGAGGCGCGGCGTGTCGCAGGCGAATGCGGCGCGCTACTGGGCGGAGAACGCAACGCGCTGAAGATTGAAGGCTTTGATTTCTCGAATTCACCGCTGGAATACACGCCGCAGGCCATTGGCGGCCGCAGACTGGTGATGTCTACTTCAAACGGTACGCGCGCCATCGCGGCCTGTGCGCAGGCGCGTCGCTTGCTATTGGGCGCACTGATTAACGCCAGAGCCGTGGCCGATGCGCTGCATGGCGAAGCTCATGTGGCGCTGGTGTGCGCTGGCACGAACGGAGCCTTTACACTGGAGGATGCGCTGACCGTAGGCGCGATAGTTGAGCATCTTCACGGCGCGGAGCTGGACGATGCCGCGCTGGCGTTTCAGATGCTCTATCGCGCTGCACGCGATGATCTATTTGGCGCGCTGTCCGCTACTGCGCATTTTTCACGGCTGCGCAGGCTGGGCTTTGAGGATGATCTGCGGTTTTGCCTGAGTCCGGACAGTATGGACGCGCTCTGCGAGCGCTCGGAGGACGGCTGGTTTCGCCGGGTATGATTTATACAGACGTTTTATGGGCGGTGGCAGCGTTCCATGCTTTCCACCGCCCATGGATTTACATATTTGCATGCTTACTTACACGTCCGTTTGTTTGGAACAGGCGCAATGGCATAAAGTTTTTATCACATATGTTGCAAAAGTTCGCGCTTTGAGTTATAATTAGAATACTATAAATACAGAGAAGGAAGGCTCGCCATGATTTTTGACCGCTATGCTGGCGATTATCGTCTCGAAAATCAGAGCGATGCTTCCGGAAAAATAAAAACAGTCGCGGTGTACCGCGGAAAGAAATATCATCTGGCGCTTTCAGCGGACGCGCTATGTGCCTTTCGCCGGGAATGGCTGATCTGGCTGTTGTTGGCGGTTGTGCTGTTTGTGCCGGGGCTTTTCTTAAATGGCGCGGGT
Source organism: uncultured Clostridia bacterium (assembly GCA_934645275.1). The sequence goes on along the minus strand of CAKUDW010000008.1, from coordinate 185 downwards.
GGGCGGCGTCCGTATGTGACCCTGTCATATATCGCGCTGCTGTTGCCGCTGTACATGTGCGCCGCCATGCTGCCCTTGCTCAGGGGCGGACGGGCGCATTTTGAGCGCAGACAGAAGGAGCGCATCGAACGCCGAAGCCGCGGCTGTCCGCTGGCAATGGTGGCGCTGGCGCTCGCATCGGGCGC
>CAKUDW010000007.1 GCA_934645275.1 uncultured Clostridia bacterium | reverse complement strand
TGTCCTCGGTCACGTCCGCCGCCTTCAGGGTAACGGTGTTCGTATCGACCGTGGTCGCCGTCAGCGCGGTCTTGCTGGTCTTTACGGCGAACTGCTTCTGGCTCGCAATCGTGCCGGAGCATTCGGGGTCGGTCATATTCGGCATACCCTTGACGGTCAGGGTGATTTCCTCGCCCGAGTTCAGGGTGATGGAAGGCACGGTATAGCCGCTCGCGTTCAGCGCGCTCTCGCTGCGCACATTGCCTTCCGCGTCCGTCAGGACGAAATACTTGATGAAGCCCTGATCGACGGTTACGGGCAGGGTCGTTACCAGCGCAATCGGGGTTTCCACGCCGTAGCAATAGCCGATCGCGTTTACGGTCACTTCCGTGGTACCCTCGCCGGTTGCGGTAATCGTGCCGTCGTCCGCAGCGGAGACGACCTTCGCGTCCGCCGGAACATACTGGTACTTCACGTTCAGCGGAGTGATGTTCTGTCCGCTCGCGTTCTGAAGTTTATAGACGAATTTGAACGCGTCGCCGATATAGGCGTAGGCGGTCTTGGAGGAGGAATAGTACTGATCCTTCGCAATTCCATCAACGCCGCTGATCACGAGCTTATAGGGCGTATTGGTCACGACGACGTTCGTCGTAAGCGCAGTGCCGTCCGGCAGCGTCGCGGTGATCGTGCCGGTCGTGCCTGCGGTCTTGCCATGGGCATTGATATAGAACACGCCGTCCGGGTCGGAAGAATTGTGATAGGCGTTCATGAACAGGTTTGCCTGATTTTCAACCGTCCACTTGTCCTCGCTCATTTCGGAAACGATTTCGCCGTTATTCACAACCGCGATGCGGTATTCCTGAATGAGATTCGGCGCCTTGCCGTAGTTGTTGATATAGAGCGTATCGCCCACAGGGAGGAATTCATACGCGCCGGCGGTTCCCTTGCAATAGGCAAGGTACGCGTCCTTATATTCGGACTCCGTGCCGCCGACCGTCACGGTGCAGGGCGTGAAACTCACATCCAGATTTATGGAATCGAGCGCCACGAACTTGAAATCCGCGTCGGACTTTGCCACGTTTACCGTGTAATCGCCCGCAGCGGCACCTTCGCGCACCTTGAAGGTCAGCGCGCAAAGCTCGCCGTCCTCAGTCTCGCAGGTCGCATTGGCATAGACCAGATTGTTATTTCCATAATCCACATTGGAAACAAACGTGCCATAGCCAAAGAGATGACCCGCCTTGCGCCCGTCCGCCGTAATCTTCGTCAGCTCGAGCGCGGTGTTATCGTACTCCAGCTTCCAGGTCACGCCGGCAAAACCGGGGTTGTTCGCAAGCGTAGGCGTTACGGTAAACTCGTCGCCAGGCTTGAGCGCCTCCGTCGCGGAGCTGACGAGCGTCACCTGTGCGGTGCCCGCAGCCAACGCGGCGAAGGACGGCAGTACCGTCGTCAGCAGCATTACCAGAACGAGCAATGCACCGACTAACCTGTTGGTCTTGATACTCATGATGTTCTTCCCTTCCTCTTTTTTCAATATCAACGGTATTGAAGCGGGGGGCGCCGTTTTTATACCGGTATTGACCTGTCAGATCATTTTGCGCTCGCGATCAGCTTCAGAATTGCAATCGCATCGTTCACATCCACGACCTTATCACCGTTTGCATCCGCCGCGGTCAACGCGTCGCCCGCCAGCGTATCCAAATTGGCGATATGGCGCAGGATCAGGATCGCGTCATCGACGGTCACGGCCTTGTCGCCGTTCACATCGCCGGAAACGGGCTGATCGGGCGCCGGCAGCTCGCCGGCTTCGAAGCACAGGATCGCGCCGACCGACCAGTCGGACAGCTCCCACGCATAGCCGTATTTCCAAGTGACCGGCGCAGTGTAGTATTCATCGCCTATTTCGATCGACTGCGCATAGATGGTGGTATCCAGCGAATCGCTGTCCGCCATGTAAGCGTAGCTGTACAGAGCCGAGCCATGGCCGAACGCCGCCTTGCCCGCGTCCGTCATGTATATCCATACATTCTCTGTTCCTTCCGGAACGGTCACGGTATATACGGGAATATCCTTCGCAACCAGCGTATCCTGATAGGTGCTGTATTCCCAGTCCGTCTTGTGCGTCACCTGTACCGGCAATTCGGTTCCGTCCTCAAGCGTGAACCTGTCGACGTAGCCGACGCCATCCTCCACCTCCGCCAGCGCAGCAGGCAGCAGAACCGCCACGAGCGCCAGTGAAAGCAAAATTGCTGCAATTTGTTTCATTAGTTCATCCTCCCTGTTTATTCTGAACGACGCTGCGCCGCGATCAGTCGGTCAGCGAATCCACCAACCCCGCCGTGTAGCGCAGAAGCAAAATCGCATCGTTTACATCGGCAACGCCGTCGCCGTTCACATCGGCCAGCAGCGCCTGTTCGTCGCTGAGCATGCCCGCCGAGGTGACGGAGCGCAGGATTACGACCGCGTCGTTCACGTTGGCCTTATCCTCACCGTCGTTGGAAACCTTGCCGATTTTTTTCTCCACCGCCACGGTGCAGGCCGCCATCTGGCCGTTCGCGCTGGCCGTGATCACGGCAACGCCCGCGCCCTTCGCCGTCACCACGCCGTTTTCAACTGTGGCCACCGCAGAATTGCTGCTGCTCCACACCGCGTCAGCGGCGCTGGCCTGCAGCGTCAAGCTGCCGCCCGCGGCGAGCTCCACGCGGCTGTGATCCAGCGTGAGTTCGGCTGCCGTATCGCCTACGATCACCTTGCAGATGGCGTAAAGTCCGGTTTCGGGGTCGAGATCGGACACGCGGAAATTGCGGAAATCGGTACATTTCGCATAGGTGGGATCTTCATAGCTGACGGCGTAAATCGTCGCCTCGCCGGGCGCAAGCGCTGTCAGCGCGCCGTTGTTGCTCTGAACGCGCACGATCTTCTGCGCCTCGGCGTCCACGCCCTCGCTGCTCGTCCAGAAGATGGATTTCTTGTTCGCATTTTCCGGCGCCACGGTCGCGATCAGGCCTTCATACGTTTCGCCAACCGCCAGATGCAGCTCCGTCGCATTCAGCGTCACGCCCGTGACGTCCACCTTCTCCTGCACGGTAATCCTGCATTCCTTCGTGAAGGTATTGCCGGAGCTGTCCTTCGCGGTGCAGGTGATCACGCAGTCGCCCATGCCCTGAGTCTTGACCACGCCGATTTTGGATACGGTGGCGACCTTGGCATTGCTGCTCTCCCAGGTGATCTCAACGCCGGTGGCGTTCTCGGGCGTCAGCGTGGCGTTCAGCTTCAGCGGCTCCGCATCCGCCAGCGTATATTCGCTGTAATCCAGCTCCAATCCAGTCAATGGAATCAGTTCGTCCAGCACATGCACGATGGCGCTGGGCGGCGCAAAGCGCGCGTCCGACGTGCCTTTATTCGGGTCTAGGCCCAGAATCTGGTAATCGCCGGTCTCGGTAAAGGTGTAGCTGTACTTGCTGGGATCATCGGAAGAGACCGTAAAGTCGCTGCCCCTGTCGTTCGTGATCGCCAGGTCGTACGCCGCAACGTTCAGGCCGGAAATGGGCGTGCTCTCATAGGAGGAACCGTCCTCGCAGGCAACAGTTTCGGTCTTAAGCGTCTGCACGGTGAGCGTATCGCCCTTGGCGATATAGTACTCATCCTTATCGAAAAACACGAACGCGCCGCCATCATTCCAGAACGACCAGTCTGTGAACATGGATACATCGATGGTCATGCCGTCCTCGAGCAGAATATAGTCGGCGGTCGAGCCCCAGCCCGCGGCCTGAAGCGGATACTGGTGGTTGACGTAGTACATCAGGTTTTCATCGTGTCCCCAGAAATTCTGCATGTACATCGACTTTGCGCCGCCGGAGATCCGCAGCGCGCTGTTGTAATTGCCGTCGGAATTCGGATTCAGGATGCTGTTTCCATACATGTCGTTCACAGCTTCCTCGGCGTTCATGTCCAGATTGCCCTGGCAGCACGCGCTGTCCGCAAGTCCCATGTAGTACTTTTCGAGCATGTACAGGTACAAATGCAGCACGGTGGGGCTTTCCACGACCTCATCCCCGATATAATCGCCGCCCTCTTCAAAGCTGGCGGAGGGATAGCGGTAAAAATCCTGCAAGTCGTAATCCGCCAGGTCAAAATACGGCACGGTAACCTTCACATGCGAAAGCACAGTCTGCTTTGTATCGTTGCCCATGACGGGAACGCCGTCGTTGGACAGGGTGAAATACACCGTCTTTGCCTTGCTGTAATCTCCGCCCGCAGCCAGCGCCGCGCCGGCACATGCCGGAAGCAGCAGCGCAAGGATCAACAGCGCCAGTAATGCTCTTTTCATTCTTCATCCTCCCTGATTTTAATCTCTAATATAGGAGAGGATACACTGTATATCCCCTTCATCCACAGTGCCGTCGCCGTTTACATCGGCGGCACTGCGCATTTCCTCCGAAATGTCCGAATCGCCGGACTGCGCCATGACGTCGTACACGAATTGCGCATCGCAAATATCCACGCGCCCTGAACGGTTCACATCCAATTGCAGCTCGACCGTCGATTCAGGCGCAGGTTCAAGGGTCGCCTCCGGCGTGGACTCGACTGTCATCTCCGGTGTAGGCTCGACCGTCGCTTCGGGCGCAGGCGTTTGGTCGTTGCTCCCCTTCGCGCTGCAAACCATGAATGCCGCCGAAGTGCGCGCCTGCGCCAGTATGGTCTCCATCGGGAAGGCCATATGACTGCGAGACGCGCTCGCGGGATCGTTTACGAGCACCTTGCCGTCCTCCGTCAAGCCGCGCAGCACGATATAATGGCCGCGCTCAGTAAAGATGCCCTGACCCATGTGGGCGATCACCGGCTTTCCCGCCTTCAGCGCCGCTTCAATCGCATCGGCATTGCCGGATATCCATCTGGAACTCACGCCGTAGCTTCCGGCGAGCCAGCTCAGTGTTTCGTGGCTCAGGCCGCTGCCGTGATACCTGCCCGCATCCACAGCCTTGCAAAATAGCAGATAGGGGTTTTGTTGCGTATCTCCCGTCAGGTAGGCGACCACCATGGACACGCTCGCCGCGCCGCAGCCGGAGCTTGCGACCGATTTGGGCTGACCGTTGTAATACAACACGGTCGCACCATAGTCGCCCTGAAGCAACAGCGGAATCGCCATGCCTCGCGCGTCGCTCTGAACCACGCCCTTCCAGCCGATGCCGTAGTCGCGCTCCACCTGCTCGATCTGCGCGGGTTCCTCGTCGGGCCGATCCGTAGGGCTCTGATCCTCCGGCCCGGAATCCTGCGCCGACTGCTGCACCGACTGCTGCGTAATCGCGATTGACAGCTTTTCGCAGCCCTCCGCCTCGATGCTGACGGTGCAGGCGCGCGCCTCCCCCGCGTTTTCTGCAATATCCAAGGTAAAACCGCACTTATCATCCACGGTCGCATTTTTCAGCGTCACCCAATCAGCGTCGCAATGCGCCTGCCAGGCCACATTGCCGATGACCTCTATAAACCGCGCCGCTTCGCCCGCCGCGCCGACGCTCAGCCCATCGCTGAGATAGCACTCATCCACGCACAGTTCTGGACCCGGCGTGGGTGCTTCGGTCGGCGCCTCGGTTGGCATTTCGGTCGGTGCTTCTGTCGGTGCTTCCGTCGGTGCCTCGGCCGGCGTTTCAGTTGGCGCTTCGGTCGGCGCTTCCGTTGGTATTTCAGTCGGCGCTTCGGTTGGTGTCTCGGTCGCCGCTTCGGTTGGTGTCTCGGTCGCCGCTTCGGTCGGCGCTTCGGTTGGTACCTCAGTCGGCGCTTCGGTCGGTGTTTCGGTCGGTGCCTCAGTCGGCGCTTCGGTCGGCACTTCCGTCGGCGCTTCGGTCGCCGCCTGCGTGGGCACAGGCATTTCCTCGCCCAGGCAAGCTGACAGAGCGCCCTGTAATATCAACAGCGCCGCAAGGCAAATGCTCAGCTTTCGTGTCCTGCGCATTCTCAGTCCTCCTTTTCCCCGTCGGTCGTGACCGTCTGTTGCATGCCGTAGCCCGTAAGCCCTGCCGGGCATTCAGGAACCGCGAAGGCCTCGCCCATCGCTGCGTTTTGCAGCGTTGAATCATCGCCGCGCATGCAGTCCGGAACCACTATTTCAAGCGGGCGCTGCAGCTGCAAATCATAGCGGCACTTTTCGTCGCTCATGCCAAAGTGTCCCAGCGTATCGCACTCCGTATCCGGAGAAGCCGCATTTGCAACGTCCAACTCAGGGTCCGCGTGGTAATACGCACTGTTGATCCACACAATCAGCCACTGGTGCCGCAGCTGCGCCGCCGCTTCGCGCGACGAGTCTTCCTCGGGAAGCACTTCGCGCACGGGCAGGCACTCGACGCCCGCCTGCATCAACAGATAGGCGTAGGCGTTCGCCGCATCGTTGGCGGCCACGCGATTCTGCATCAGCGCATAAAACGCGCCAGGATAGAACGCCACATACAGATCGCTGCCGTCCCCGGCATCCGGCGTTTGCGCCTGCATGCTCGAAGTCAGATACTGATACAGCCGCGCCGCCGTGATTTCCACGTCGCCCTGGATCAGGCAATAATTCACAATGCGCTCGATCTGCGCATGCCACTCATCGATCGCGCGGATATGCTCTTCCTCTGGCAGCGCATATGCCACATCCACCACGCCGTCCGAACTGCGATAGTCGAACGCCGTCACCAGCGCCGCCAGCGGGTTAGACATGCGATAGCACGCCTCCACGACATCAAATTCATCCGGATCGATCAATTGTCCGAAGAAACTGTTTTCACCCTTTTCCACGGCTTCGCTCATGGCCGCGTAGGCAGCGACCTGCGCGTCGCTGAGCTTCGCGAGCAGCGCCGGATAGATTACGTTAACCTGATAGCGCCACTGGCCGCTGGCGATCGCCTCTCCATAATAGGAAATCACATTGCTCTGCGCCGCAGACAGGTTTCGAAGCGCGCTTCCCGCGTTGTTTCCAGCATTTGCCGCATTGTCCTTGCGCCACTTGTCCAACTCGTCAAGCACGCTGTTTGAGCCCTTTTCGGAATCGACCGTCTTAATCTGCGCCTTCGTGCCGACCACGCCGATCAGGCCGTCGCCCTGCGTGGTAAAGCAAATACCGCTGTTGCCACGCATTTCACTGTCCAGGTTGCGCGCCGCGCCCGATTCGCCGAGCTGCACCACGCCAACCTTATCGTAAGCGGAAGCATTGTAGCGGGGAACCGGTATCTTCCAATCTAACTGAATGGACGCATGATTTGCCGCAACTTCGCCTGTGAGCAGGTCGATCACCTCCGCCCGATACAGCTTCAGCACGCGCAGCGGCGAAACCGCAATTGCAAAGCGCGCGTAATCCACATTGCCGCCGGCACACACCGAGACGCGCAGCTGCTGATGCCATTCGAGTCCGTCCGCCGAAATGCCGAGCGCCCCGTCCGCATGCCCAATCCTAGCAATCGCCGCGCGGTAATCGTCCGCAACTGCCGCATAATCGCCGAGCAGCGCGCGCTTGTCCGTGTCCAGCGCGTTCAGGCGCTCATATATCGCCTGCACCAACGGTGCAATCGCGCCGATATTTTCTGTACTCACTGCTTCTGCCGTGGGCGCTGCGGTGCGAATCTGTTCCAGATATCCATTCAGCTCCGCCGCAATCTCATCCAATTCCGCGCGCTGCCGCTTAAGCTCGGCCAACCTGTCCTCCGCCGCCAGCAACGTTTCATAATTATCCACCCGCTCAGCCGAATCTGCCTCCAGCGCATCGTAGGCCTCGCGCGCACGCAAAATGGCATACTCTCGGTCCAGCGTCACTTCGCCAATGGCCTCGATCAGATCGGACACGCGCCGCGCCGCTTCGCCGGACGCGTCGATCAGCGCCCGATAGCGTGCCTCGGCCGCTTCGAGCGCCGCAAGGTTCGTCACGCGCGCCTTCGCGTCGGCGTTCAGCGCATCGTAGGCATCCCGCGCGGCATAGAGCTTTGCACCGCTGTTAACGTCGATATCGCCCAATTCCGAAATCAGGCGCATGACCCTAGCCGCCGCGCTATCCAGCGCTGCGACCAGTGCTTCGTATTCCGCCTGCTTTTCAAGCAGCAGCGGATAGGAAACGACCTTTGCCTTGCCGGAGCTGGAAAGGCTGTTGTAAATTGAAAACGCCTCGCTGATGGTCGCGCCGCTGTCCAGCGTGACCTCGCCAATGGCGGCAATCAGCCGCTCCACGCGGTCTATCTTTTGCTGTTCCTGCCTATCCAGAAGCGCATATTCCTCTTCGGCGCTCGTGAGGCGCTCATAATTGCGCACCAGCTCCCGCAGAGTCACGCCCAGTGCATCGTATTTTTCGCGCGCGGCGCGAATGGCTGCACCGCTGTCGATGCTGATTTCATCCAGCGCGTCGATGGCCTCCACCGTTTCCCGCAGTGCTGCCATATCCGCATGCGAGAGCACCGTAATGTTCAGCGCGGTCTGCGGCGGGTCCACGATTTCGGCATCGTTGTTGTAGCGCACATGCCGGAAATAGACGGTAATATCCGTATCTTCTATCTTCAGCGGCAATTGTGAATAGCTGACATAATTGCTGACGTCGCGCGAGAGTCCGTTGGCCATGTGCGCAACAACTTGCATGCCCTCGGCGGAAAACACCTCGCCCTCCTCATACAGCAGCTTGACGGGCGTATCGGTAATTTCGATGCCGGAAATCATGCTGCCCAGCGCCATCATGTGGCCGGAATCATTTTTAAAATAGATGGTGCCATACTTATCTATAATCGGGCTGCACAGCGCGTACTGGCGCTGCGCGCCGCGCGGCGTGAATATCGCTTCGGCCTGCTCAATCGGTGAACCGTCGTAGATCGAGAGCATCTGCGTCTGTCCAGGGCAATCGCGAATAATGCGCAGCGTACCCGGCGACATGTTTTCAAAGAAGTAGATATATACCAATCCCGTATTTTCATAGGCGTTGGTCAGCAGTCCGCTCGTCTGCGGATAGCCCTTGGTCGGGCAGGTATAGGCGATGGACCACGATGCGAGATCGATCACTGCAATGCAGTGTCCGCCGTAGGCCACGAATTGCCCCACGCCGGAAACGCCCACATAGGCGCGGCCGTTGTACACCACCGGCGTAGACGTGCTCATGCCCTCCACATCCTTGCCCTCGCTGGTGCGCCCGCCGCGCAAATCCAGCTTTTTCAACGAGCTGCGATCAAAATAACCGTCCGAGGATACGGCGACGGAATAGAAATAGCCGCCCTTGGAGGTAAAATAGTAGCGATCCGTCTTTTTGTCGTAACAGATGGAGCAGCGCACGTCCGCATCCAGGCCGGAAAGGCAGTCGATCAATCGGCCGGTGCCCGGCTCCAGCGAAAGCAGATTGCTGCTCTGCGACGCGCTGCCCACCTCGCCGTCGTCGGTGCCAACCAACAGAAAATTATCGCGCACGCAGGCGCCCGCCCAATAGAAGCCGCCCTTCTGCGTATAGACCCACGTTGCCTGCTTCTGCTCGGTTTCGCGGCCGGGGTCCTCATCCGTCACGGAAATACACACCCAGTTGCCGTTGTTGGCCTCGCCGTTCCAGAAACCGGTGTAAATGTAGCCCTTGCGATAGCTGATGGGTGAATTGGGCTGACCGCCCAGCGCGTCGGCATATACCCAGAGCGATTTGAGCGTATCCGCATTGAACGCCTGCACATAGCCGTCCGCCAGCGCCACAAATATCATGCCCGCCGCATAGGTCGGCGGCGTGATATTAAAGGCGGACTTTTTCACCATATCGCCCACTTGCACGACCTCGCCGGTGATGGTGTCGATCTTGAAGATATTCTGTTTCGCGGTACAGACCAGATAGCCATTCACCAGAATGGGTGAGCTGACCGCATCGGAGCTGTAGCTAACGCCCGCCTGGTTCGCCCAGTAGAGCACCGCATCCGATGCGGAAATGGGCGCGGGCGCGCCCGTGACGCCATTGTTATCCTCCGAGCCCCGGAAATCGTTCCAATCGGACTCTATGTCCTGCTTAATATCGCCGTTTTCCTCGGCGCGCTGAAGCTCAATCTCAAGCGCCATTTCCGCCTGGTCTGCAATCAGCTCGCCTGCCTGCGCAATGTAACCCTGCGCCGTAACTGTATAACTGTAATCATAGCCGCGAATCAACCTATAAAGGCCGTCTGATCCCGCAAACACGCGGCCGGTAATCTCATTTTCAATGTAAAACAGCGCGCTTTCGGGATTGCAGCGCACTTCGAGCACCGTTTCCTGCTGATGGCCGAGATGCAGCGCGTAGCGGCTTTCGACCGTTTTCCCGTCCGTCGCGCGTGAAAGCGTGATCTCCACCTCCGCCACATCTGCGCCCATATCCACGACATGGCGATAGCTGCCGTCCGCGCCACGCTGCACAGGCGCACCATTTATGGCAAGCTGCGCATTCTCAAGCGTGGCCGAAACGACCAGTTCCGCCGCCTGTTCGCTGGCCGGAATCTGCGCCGAATAATCCATCCACTGTCCGTCGAACTGCGGGATCAGGTAGGCCTCCGTATCGCCGCTGAGCACCTTCATCGAAGCGAGCGTAGGCAAAAGGCGCGTCCGAATCTCATAGCGCTGCTTTAACTGCGCCTCGCCGCTGCTCGCGCTGGCCTCGAGTACGAGCGTATTTTCACTGGCAAAGCTGGGCGAACGGTTGGCAAGGCCGCTCAGGTTCAGCGACTTTCCCGCCCGCAGGCTGCCGGTTCTTTCCGCGCCCGTGGCGTCCAGCTTTTTGTAGCTGTATTTTACGGTAGCCGTATCCTGATAGGCGGCATTCAGCTCTGCCCAGAGATACAGCGCGCCCGTGCTGTCAAAGATATCCAGCGTATAGCTGAAGGTCTCGCCACGCTCGTCCGCCACGCAGCCCAGATAATGCAGCGCATACGCCGCGGCGTCTGCATTGTTCTTATCTGTAAAGCGCAGCGATGAAATCAGCATCAGCGGCAGGATGCGCAGGGAAACGCGCAACGGCTGAGCTTCGTCGCCGACGCGGAACGCGCCCACGGGGCGGGCCTCGAATATAAACTCAGTCTCAACGTCCGTCAGATCCAGATTCTCCGGTTCGACCCATTCGATCTGAATGTACTGCTCCACGCCGTTCACCGTCGCCCATGCGCCGGTCGGGAAACCTTCCGGCATGCAGCCGTAGTCCGCGGTGTATGCCGTGGGCGCGCCATCCGCAAGCCACCACGCCGTAATGACCGGCAGCTCCTCCTCGGTGCATACGCGCACAGAAATCTTGCACACGTCGCCGCCAGCTTCGCAGCCAGAAAGCGAGATGTGCGGTTCAAAGATATATTCGCCGGGCTGGTTAACGTCGAAATCCGCGCATGCCCATTCCGCAGCGCACTCTACTTCCAGACCGCCCGCCGATACCTGTACCCTGTTCGGCAGGCCGCGCAGCTCGCCGCCAATGCGCACGTTATAGCGGTCGCTCACACCCGGCAGCAGACGAACGGCGTCCGCCGCGACCGTCGCGCCGCCTTGCTGGAAGTTCAGCAGCGGATAGCCGCTCTGGCAATTCAAATCAAAATTAATTCTGTAAGCCTCCGAACCGCGCATGCACAGCCTGAGCGCCGCCACATCCAGCGCCGTACCCGAGCGCGAATACACGGAGCCGCCTTCAATATAGAAGCAATTTTCTGCGCGCGAAACGCTGCCCGCCAGCATACCCGCGACATTGCCCCTGCACGAAACCGCGCCTGCATTGTAGCTCCACTCGGCGGACAGGCACACGCCCGCCACGCCGCCGGTCTTGTTTCTGCCGCTGACCGAACCCAGATTGTAGCAGTAGCGCAGCGTAGAATTGCCGGTGCCGCCGCAGACGCCGCCAACCGACTGATAGCCCCGCACGCTGCCGTAATTGACGCTCTTTTCAATTTTGCCCGCGCTGGCCACGCCGCCGGTCTGCTCGCCGCTCTCGGCGTGGTTGATTACATCGCCGTAATTGATGCAGTTCACGACGCTGCCGCCGCCGTTGCCGCCGACAACGCCCGCGATATATGCGCCGTTCATATCGACATTGCCATAGTTCCGGCAATTCGAGGTCGTGTCCACGCACCTGCCCACCACGCCTGCAGCACTGCCAACAAAAATACTGCTCAGTGCGTTAATCCTCACCTCGCCGCGATTTTCGCAACCGCGCGCACTGCCAGTATTTCCGACTACGCCACCCACATAACCGCCCTCGTAGCGGTCACGCGACGCAACAAACAGGCCGCTGAGAGATACAGCGCCCGCATTCTTGCAATTATCGACCGACGCGGCGCTGCCCGCCACGCCGCCGATATACTGATGCACGCCGGAAACTGCGGCGGTGTTCGAGCAGTTCTCCACCGCGCCCGCATTGCCCGCCACGCCGCCGACATACGCATAGCCGGAAACTGCTCCCGAATTCGCGCAATCATACACGCCGCCATTGCCGCCGCCCAGTACGCCGCCGACCGTACCCGTTTCGCCGGTCGAGGACACATTGCCCGCGTTCGTGCAGCCGCGCAGCTTCACACTGCTGCCCGAAACTGCGCCCGCCACGCCGCCGACATACCTACCTGCAGCGGTCACGTTGCAATAATTGTGCAAGTCGCTGAGGCTCGCCTCGCTGAAGGCCACGATGCCCGCCGCATGATCGCCGCTGGTTTCAACGCTGCCATACACGGACAGACCGCGCACATTCGCGCTGCCGGCCAAATATCCAAAGAGCGCCTGATAACTCGCGGAACTGTTGATTGCAAGACCAACGACGCTGTGTCCCGCGCCGTCAAAGCTACCCGCATAGGGCGAGGCCGGACTGCCGATGGGCGTCCAGCTCCGTCCGGAAAGGTCTATATCGTTTTCAAGTACGGCGCAGGCCTGCGCATCCTGCGCGACGTTTGCCAGCGTACCGTTTACCAGCGAGGCGAACCACGCCAGCTCATCCGCCGTAGAAATCTGATAGACGCCTTCCAGGCAGTTCGGCTGATTTTCATCTGCCGCGGCAGGCGTCGCTTCCGGACTCACCGTCGGCGTTTCTTCGAGCTCTATCGCCGGCGTTTCGCTCGGAACTGCTTCGGGCGTCGCCTCGGGGTTCCCATCCGGCATATTTGTCGGAATCGGGCTGAACGTCGCTTCCGGGGATACGTCCAGCGTTTTTTCCGGATTCGTCTCCGGCGCTTGCGTGGTCTGCGAATCCTCGGAGGTGGGCGCCTGTGTTTCGGGCGCAGGCGTATCCATTGCCGGCGTCGGCGCGTCCGTCGGTTCGGCTTCATATTCGTTTGTTTTCGTTTCAGCAGGAAAATTGGGCGTCGAAATAGGTTCAGGCGACGCTGTTTCCGCCAGCGCCGCGTTCAAAAGGAATATAACGACAAACAAAATGCATACGCATCTAAAAGAAATGGTTCCGCGCTTCATCTCTGTCGTTCCCCCTCGCAATAAGGGAAAAGATGACCTGCGCGCAAAAATGCCCGAGTACGCAAACACGGCTGGAAGTTCCCCGTACACAGAATTGTCGACGTATCCCTACGATATCCGTCGATCCGCAAAACTCCGGTTTTGCCAATTCCTGATGGTACGGTGTTGCACTTGACTTGACAATTCAAGAACAAAAAAAGAGCCGTTCTCTTTTCTTTAAAAGAAAACGACTTTGTTCAATGCGTACCCAAACAGACCCCGTCCTGAATAGACAGAGCAACGCCCGAACAGTCATCATTCTTTCCCGAAAATGAGCTATTCAACTCAAGGCAGGTCTCCTGGCTTAGGTTCATCCTACTCGCGCCGCCTTCTCGACCCTTCGGTCAATGGCATTATCGCGCTTTCGTCGCCCTCACAGTAATCGGGTATTGTCGCGGATTTGCACCGTGTTCCCTTTTCACCGTCTCACATGCTTACATGCAGACGACACCCTGAATTTAAGCAGTTACATTATATCTGAACGCACTGCCAACGTCAACCCATTATGCGGCAAAATTTTGAAATTAACCAATAAAAAGGCATTGATATATTAAACAGGTGATTGACAAGGCGCGGGCATGCCCTTATAATAGCGCTGTAACAATAGAATGATCGGCATTGCAGTGATCGCCCAGCGCGATCTCCGGTAAACGCTGATTAAATGAGAAGGGCATGCACAGAAGGGAATTCTTCGCCGGACACGCTTGCAAAAAGCACGGGAATAGCGACTTTCTGTGAGCGATGAATGGCGAAAAGAGTATCCTGTGCCTGAATTCATTAATCAGCGATTACCCCACAGGGAATCCGGTGTGATCCCGGAACAGCCCTCCGCTGCTGTAAAGGTGACATGCGCGCAGAATTGGCCACTGATATGATCGGGAAGGCCGCGCACATGGATGAACCTGAGTCAGAATACCTGCTGCAAGTGCCCGCATGTTTTTTTCGGTGGGAAGAAAGCGGCGACATGGGCCTGACAGCAATAGGTCTTATTTCGCTGGCTGCTTTTCGCAGCCGGTTTTTTTATGGCAAAAAATGTCGGCAACTACACACGGAGGAAGAATGACCCATGCAAAAGCATCCGTTCATACAAAAAATCATCGCGATAATCATCGTTTTGGGGCTGCTCGGCGCGCTCGCCTACATGTTTTCCACCCGCCAGACTTCGACGGACGAAAACCCCTTTGCCCAGCGCGACGAGCAGAGCGCCCATATGCTTCAGACGGATGCGCTGCAATTATCCATAGATAACTCCGAAATCGCGCCGCAGGACGTGCCCACTGAATCGCCCGAGCCCATCGATTCGGCCATGCCTACGCCGTCCGATATGCCGGAGCTAATCACGCCAGACCCGAACAAAACGCCCTTGCCGCCGGAACCGTCCGCCTCGGCAGTGTCCTCTGCAAACGCGACCTCGCGACCCGCGCAGAGCCCGCCGCCGCTGATCACCCCGCGTCCGGATACCTCCGCCACAGCCGGTACCGGCGATAATACACAGGAAACGCAGCTGATCTATTTCACCACCAACATCATAAACGGCTCCACCGTGTCGACGCCCGAGCTGAACCTGGTCATTTCCCACAAGCAGCCGAGCCTTGCCGTAAAGCGCCAGACGGTTAATCTCAACGGCGCGGCGGCAAATTTCACCGGCAGTTTGACGCTGCACGAGGGCAAAAACACCATCGAAATCACCGTGGTATACGAGGGCGCGGAGGGACACCAGATCACGGTATCCAAGACCTACACCCTATATATGGAACCGGAAAAGCTCGTTATCACCACGGACTTGACGGATCGCACCGTCAACCAGCTGAGCTTTTCCTTTACGGCCTACGCGGCGCTGGGCAGCAATCGCGCTTCGCTCATCGCCTATGTCAACGGCGATAAAATCGAGCCCTCCGGCAACCGCTTTTCGACCCGCCTGAACGAAGGCGCAAACGAAATCATCTTAACGGCCAGCGGCGGCGGCCAGCAGCTCTCGCAACACTTTGAAATACTGGCGGAGCTGCCGGACGGCATCGAAATCATTACCGACCTGTATAACCATGAGGTAGACGACGAAAACTTCAACTTCCATGCCGCGCTGGCAGGCGGTACCGAGCGCGCCGCGCTGACCGTGGTCGTCAACGGCGAAACGCTCAGCGGCACGGACGGCAGCTATTCCTGCGTGCTCGCGCGCGGGAACAACCTGATCCGCCTGAAAGCGACGGATGTGGACGGCGCGGAATACACGCAGAGCTATACCATTGCCTATCATCACTACATCATCATGCGCGCCGACGAAGCGGACGAGAGCATGCCGCGCTTCGCCACGAACCTGACCAAGGGCATGTCGCTCACCGGAAATCAGTTTTCGCTGCAGGTCCGCGCTGAGGACGGCAATGGGCAACGCCTCTACGGCGACCACATCACCGTGGAGCTGAACGGCGCGACGCTGGAAGACAGCGGCGAGGACGAGGGCGTGACCTATTACCGCCTAAAGCTTATCGGCGGTGAAAACCGCGTGACCATCACTGTTTGGGACTACGAGGATCACTACATATGGGATGAATACACCATTACCTGCACGACCGTAGCGGACGGCGAAAAGATCGGAACCATCACGCTGAGCGTGGAAGCGAGCACCGTGGGACTGGGTTATCTGATCTCGCCCCGCAGCGTGGATATTTACCAGGGACTGAATCTGGCCGGTACGGTCGCGCAGTTCCTGCAGGACAACGGCTACGAAATTTCAAATTCCGGATCGCTGTGGGACAGCTTTTACATCAAATACATCATCCGCAGCGGCATCACGAACGGCTGGCTCATACCGGCGGATCTGGAGGATGCGCTCAATGACGACGGCGTGATGTGGACGAACGAGGTCTCCACCGACAGTCTCGGCGAATTCGATTTTACCTCGCAGTCCGGCTGGCTGTACAGCGTCAACGGCCAATACCCCAATTACAGCATGTCCGAATGCTACCCCAAGGACGGCGACACCGTGCGCATCCGCTACACGCTCGCGATGGGCAAGGACGTCGGCGGCGGATATATCAACGGCGGCAGCAATTACGGCAAAGAATGGTAAATGAAGAAAGGATAAATACTTATGAATCAGCAGACCGAAAGCATTCTTCGCGAAGTTAAAAAAGCCATCGTCGGCAAGGACGATGTGCTCTCCCGCGCGTTGATGGTCATCCTCTCGCGCGGCCATATCCTGCTGGAGGACGTGCCCGGCGTGGGCAAAACCACGCTGGCGCTGGCCTTCAGCCGCGCCATGGGCATTGAGTACCGCCGCGTTCAGTTCACGCCGGACGTGGTGCCCTCCGATATCATCGGCTTTTCCGTTTACGACAAGCAGAGCGGCAGCCTGATCTACAAGCCCGGCGCGGTGATGTGCAACCTGCTACTGGCAGATGAAATCAACCGCACTTCCAGCAAAACGCAGTCGGCACTGCTGGAGGTTATGGAAGAACATCAGGTAACCATTGACGGTACGACGCATCCGCTGCCCGACCCCTTCATCGTAATCGCCACGCAGAATCCGGTGGGCGCGGCGGGCACGCAGCTGTTGCCACAGGCGCAGCTCGACCGCTTTATGGTGCGCATGAAGATGGGCTATCCCGCTTTCAACAGCCAGGTAAGCATTCTGCGCGATCGCAAGCTGGAAAATCCGCTGAGCAGCATCGACCAGGTCACGGACTGCGCGGCGGTTCAGGCCATGCAGCGCGAGGTAGACCAGCTGCGCGTGGCGGACTCCATTCTGGAATACATCACTCACCTCACGCAGAGCACCCGCGAAAATGCCGTGGTGCAGCTGGGCGTATCTCCGCGCGGCGCGCTGGCCGTGCTGCGCATGGCGCAGGCGCACGCCTATATCGGCGGACGTGACTATGTAATTCCCGAAGACGCCGCCGCCGTGTTCGGCGACGTATGCGCGCATCGCCTGGTGCTGAGTCCAAAGGCCAAGCTGGCAGGCAAGACGCAGGAGGACGTCATCCGCGAAGTGCTCTCCTCGGTGCGCATGCCGCTTGCGGGGGCATAAGTATGCTGCTGAGGCGCGTTACCTACGGCCTGTCGCTGCTCGCGCTCGCCCTGTGCTGGATACTCACGCAGCGCGGCATATTCGCCGCGCTGCTGCTGGCCTGCCTGCTGCTGGCCCTGCTTTCATTGATATTGTTCCTTGCCGCGGCAAAGCGCGTTCAGCTGCACATCGAGCTGCCGGAGACTGCTGTAAAGAATACCGATTTTTCAGCGCGAATTCAAATCTACGGCAATCGATTGATCTCCCGCGTACAGCTGCGCCTGTTCGGGCGCGCAGTCAACCAGCTGAGCTGCGAAGCGTTTCCCTTTTCGGAGCTCATGGCGCTGCCGTGCGCTGGCGGCGCGGCGCTTGCGCTCACGCTGAACAGCCCGCGCTGCGGCCGGCTGCGCGTGGAAATCGACCGGCTCCAGCTCTCCGATCTGCTCGGATTGTTCTGCAAAACGCTTCGGCTGAATGCGCATGCGGCCACGCTGATCCTGCCGGACACCTTTGAAATCAGCATCGAGCTGACTGCGCACGACCTGCCCTTTCCGGACAGCGCTGAATATTCGCCGAACCGTGCTGGCAACGACCCTTCGGAGCTGTTCGGCATACGCGATTATCGCGAGGGCGACGCGCTGAAGAACATCCACTGGAAGCTGAGCGAAAAACTGGAGCATACCGTCGTGCGCGAAATGTCGCTGCCGGTATCCCACGCCATACTTCTGCTGCTGGACAATTGTCCGGAAGCGACCGTTTTGCCGGATGCTGTCTGCGACACCTGCGAGGCGCTCATCAGCTGCTCGCAGGCGCTGGCAGACCTCGGCGTGCTGCACCAGATTGCGTGGCTGAACCACGAAAGCGGCGAAATCGAATACCACACCATCGCCACGCTGGACGATTTGTACGGTGAGCAGGGCGCGCTGCTGTCCGCGCATGTGGCGCGCGGCGAGGGCGGCATTTTGCCGCGGCTGGTCGCGCAGAATCCGCCCGCATACAGCCATCTGCTGATCTTTGCAGCCGTGCAGCCCAACGGCGTCGACGGGCTCGATGGTCGAGTGACGCTGCTGCTGCCGGAGAGCACGTCTGAAAATGCCGTGAGCTGTCTGCGCGGACGACTCAGCGAGCTGACGGTATGAGGAGTAATTCTAAAGCTATGAAAACGCTTCAACTGTACCCAAGCGCATCAAAAAACGGCGCGCGCGACGGCCTCTCGCCCGCCGGAATCCTGACGGCGCTGCTGCTGTTCGTGGGCATTGCCGGAAGCTTCCTGACGCGCTTTACAAGCGGCGCCGATCCGCTCTTCCCCATGGCGGCGGGCGCGGCGCTGATCCTGGTGCTGCCTGCGCTGTGCCGAACGCGCTTCGGCGGGCAAATTGCCTTCGCAATCCTGTGCGCCGCCTTTGCGGTAAGCCTGTTTTTTCTGAATTTAACTGGCGGCCTGTGCGCGGCATTAAACCTGATTTCGGACGCGATTGGCGCGCGTCTGGCCTACAACCTGCCGCGCTTTTCCGCTGCGGATGCGGCGCTGCTGCCCGCGCTGATCTGGCTCGCGCTGCTGCTGGCGCTCGTCTGTCTCTATCTGGTGCGCGCGCGGGCGGCGCTTGCGGCATGGCTAATCGCGCTGATCCTATTTTTGCCTGAGCTTCTGCTCGGCATGACCGCGCTCGACGCATGGATCGCCGCGCTGGTCTGCGGGCTAATTCTGCTGCGCTTTCCAACCGAAGTGCGGCGAGGTCGCGCATCGCATGGACTGCACGCCAGCCTGTGCGTGCTGCTCGTCTTCGCGCTGGCATTCGGTCTGAACCGTCTGCCGAACACACCTGCATTCGCACCGGTCAGCGCGGTGCATAATCAAATCGCCGACGCCGTGCAGCGCTGGCGCTTTGGTTCTTCCAGTGAAACCGGTCTTCCGAACGGCGATTTTTCGCAGCTGGGCAACCTGCGCCGGACGGACGCGTCCATGCTGGAGGTCGCGATGAGTCGAAGCGAAAGCCTGTATCTGCGCGGCTACGTTGGTAGCGAATACGCCGACAACGCTTGGCGGGCGGCAGATCCCGAAGCGCTGTGGGACGGCGCAGAGCTGTTCTACTGGCTGCATCGCAGCGATTTTTACGGCGAGACGCAGCTTGCCGCGCTCGCAGCGCTGGTCGACGCCGCGGATGAAGCGCCCATCGAGATTCATATCTCGCACATCGGCGCGCGGCGCGACGTCGTTTACGCGCCCTACGAGCTAATCAGCGCGAGCGACGGCCTGCCCGACCTCAACGATGTGGGCGACGTCCGCCTGCGCAGCTTGGCCGCGCAGGGGCTAGAAAGCTATGCGCTGGTTTCATCTGAAAACCAGGTTAGCCGCTACGCAGCGCTCTCCCGCGCGCTTTCAGAAAAGGAGAGCACCGGTGCAGACGATGCGCTGGACGCCTACCTGAACAACGAGAGCCACTACAACCGCTTCGTCTACGCGCATTTTTTGGACATGCCGGAGGATATGCGCGCGCTGATGGCGGAGCTCCTCGGCGCATACACCCACGGTGAAAATACGCACATGGACTACGCGCAGGCCAAGCAGCGCATTCTGGAGTGGCTGAATGAAAATGTGGCGTACAGCGAAAGCATATCACCGCGCGCCTCGGACACGGATTTTCTGGCGGATTTTCTATCGCAGTCCAAAGCGGGCTACGACGTTCACTATGCCGCCGCCGCCACGATGATGATGCGCTATTTCGGCATCCCCGCACGCTATGTGGAGGGCTATCTGATCACGCCCGATACCGCCGCCACCGCGCAGCCGAACACACCGTTTACATTGTCTGAAGCCGACGCGCACGCCTGGACGGAGATCTATCAGGATGGCGTGGGCTGGATTCCCTTTGAGACTGCGCCGGGCTACCTGAACCTGATGCCGCAGCAGGATCGGCTCTCCGGTACCGGCAAAACGCAGAATCAGCCGCAGGTTCACGCGCAGGACGACGCGCCGCTGCCCGAGAACAGCCTGGATATGACGGAGGACTTCCACGAGGAACCTGACGATCAGGACGCCTCCCAGCCCGAAACGAATCTTTCCCTGCTATGGCTGTTCCTGCTGTGTCTGGCTGTGCTGATGCTGTTGATCTGCCTTGCGCTGATGCTGGAGCTTGGAATAAGCTGCGCGCGAAGGCGCCGCCAATTCTGCACAGGAGATCGCAGGGCGGCTGTATTGAGTCTGTACGCTTACCTGTTTGAGCTGATGCAGCGCATTTATAACTGGCCGGATTGCGTCGCGCCCTCGGGCTTTGAGCGCACCGTTTACGCAGACATGGGTGCGGATATGGCCGCCAAATATGCGCGCGCACTGGAGATTTGCAGGCGCGCCGCGTTCTCGGGCGACGCCGTAGCGGAACAGGATTATGTCTTCGTCTATAACTTCGTGATGAAAACGCGCAGGCTTGCCAAAAAGCGCCTTCCCCTGCGCAGGCGCTGGAAACTTTGAAACATATTAAATCCGGGTCGGGCATTTTGCTCGACCATCAGCCTATCGAAAAAAACAGGAGCGCTCGGGAGGGCCAAATTTTCAGTCGTGCCCAGCGGCGTGTACGGTGGGCGCGGGACGATTTTGCGGCGGAAAATCCCATTTTCCAGAGCAAAAATCGTTTCCTTGCAGTTTTTGCGCCCGGAAATCTGAAGGATTTTAGCAAAAACTGGTGAGGGTGGCAGTGGCGGGGGAGCTTGCTTCCCCGTCCACTTGCTTGTCAAAATCTTTTTTGACAAGCAAAGGGGCGGGCATTTTGCCCGACCCTTTTTATGCGCGCATATCAGATTCTCTCCGCGCCGAATCGAGTATGAGCCGATAGAGCTTTTGGGCGGCGATGCTCAGCGGCTGATCCCTTCGGCGAACGATCCGTATCTCGCGCTCGGGCAGCGGCGCTTCCGTATCGATCACGCAGATATGCTCGGCGCCCTTCAAAAATGCTTCAGGAATAAAGCCGATCCCGAGATCCGCCTGTATCATCGGCAAAATCTGGTCCGCCGTGGCCGTTTCCGTTTCCGGCCTGTATTGCAGCCCGCGACTGGCGAAGAAGTTTGAATAGAGCTCAAACGATTTAGTCTGCGCACCCAGTGAAATCAGCGGATAGCTGAGCAGCTCCTCAAAGCTGACGCTGCGCCCGGTCAGCTCCGAAAATGCGGTGCTGCAAACTGCCGCTTCGCTGAATGTGCTCACCGTTTGTTCCTCTACGGCGGCGCTGACTGCCGTGGGCGTGGTAACGAGCGCCAGATCGGCTATGCCATTGCGAACCGCGTCGATGGCCTGCGGCGTGGAATGATTGCTGATTTTCAGCCGTATGGCCGGATAGAGCGCCCTGTATTTCTTCAGCGCGGGCAGCAATGCGCAGTGCAGGGCAAGCTCGCTCGCCGCAACGTATACCGAGCCCGCCTGCAAATTCCGCGTCTGCATGAGTTCCGCTTCTCCAGCTTCTATGTTCTCCACCGCGATCCGCACATGCGCAAACAGCCGCTCGCCCTCCGGCGTGAGCTTCACGCCTCGATTGCTGCGGATAAACAGCGGACAGCCGAGCTCCCCCTCCAGCGCCCTGATCGCGCGCGTCAGGTTCGGCTGATCATGCATGAGTATTCTGGCCGCCTGCGTGATGCTGCCGCAGCGGGCGACATGGTAAAAAATCCTGTAATAATCATAGTTGATATCCATAATACTGCTTCGCAACCTTCTATAATGCATAATTGATATGACTGCCATATCCATTATATATTATACACATATTCATATTTGTATTATAATGCTCCCGCGCTGAAGCGTCAAGGCGAAAGCGTTGAATGCGAAACCGTTTCAGGCGAAAGGAACAGACGGATATGACGGATATGAAGGGAAAGATCATCTGCATCGGCCGGCAATATGGCAGCGGCGGCCGCGAAACCGGCGAAAGGCTGGCGCAGCTGCTGGGCGTTACCTGCTATGACAAACTGCTTATCCGGCAGACTGCTCGCGAAACCGGGCTTTCGGAGGAAATCATTAAGAGCGACGACGAACAGCCGATCGGCCTGGCATGCATGGTTTCAGGAAACCCCTTTGCAGATAGTGCAGCGCTCGGCGAAGCCTTCTATTCGGAGCGCGAACGCGTGTACGAAGCGGAACGCAGAACCATTCTGAACATCGCTGCGAAGGGATCTTGCGTAGTCATCGGGCGCTGCGCATCCGCGATCCTGCGCGACGCGGGCTTCGACGTGCTTTCGGTCTTTATCTATGCCGGCCGCTCGGATCGCCTGCAGCGCATCATGCGCCGCAACGACGTCAACGAAAAAACGGCAGCGCACAGATTACAGAAAATAGATAATCTGCGCCGGCAGTACTTTGACTTTTATGCCGGCACTGCGTGGGGCGCGCCGGAGAGCTACGATCTCATGATTTCCACGAGCCGCTGCGGGATCGACGGCGCGGCGCAAATCATCGAAAAAGCCTTACAGATGGGGGAAGAGACAAATGGCAGCAATCGGTGAATTCATCATGGAACTCTGTCTGGTCATCGCCACGCTGACGCTTGTGTTGAGCCTCGCGCACAGGAGTTCTGAATGCGGTCACGCGCGGCCGTTATCCATAAGCATGGGCGCCGGCTTTGCCGTGGGCATCGTCCTTCGCTGCATTTCAGGGGGAAACGCGCTGCTGATTCTGGATACCATCGGCTTCGTGCTCGCCTGCGCCGCGGCGTTTATGAGCTTTCAGATTCAAAAGTAAAGAGGAAAAACAGCCATGAATAAAGATTTGACGGTGGGGAAACCGGAAACCGTTTTGCGCCAATTCTGCCTGCCGCTGTTCGGCAGCATCATCTTTCAACAGCTCTACAATATTGCCGATAGCTTCGTTGCCGGAAAATTCATCAGCGACAACGCGCTGGCCGCTGTGGGCAACAGCTATGAGATCACGCTGATTTTCATCGCCTTCGCCTTCGGCTGCAACATCGGCTGTTCGGTCATCGCCGCGCAACTGTTCGGAGCGAAAAAATATGCCGATATGAAATCTGCAGTATATACGGCGCTGATCTCCAGCTGCGTGCTCTGCGCGGCGCTGATGCTGGTGGGCATGATCGGCTGCAACGCGTTGCTGCGCCTGATCAACACGCCGCAGGAGGTCTTTGCGGATTCGAAGCTCTATCTGAATATTTACATTCTTGGGCTCCCGTTCGTATTTCTCTACAATATCGCGACGGGCATTTTTTCGGCGCTGGGCGATTCCAAGACGCCGTTCATCTTTCTGGCCTGCTCGTCGCTTTCCAATATCGCCATGGATATTCTCTTCGTCACCGCGCTGGGCATGGGCGTGGACGGCGTGGCATGGGCGACCTTCCTGTGTCAGGGCGTCAGCTGCGTGCTGGCCATCGTGGTCGTATTCCGCCGTTTTTGCAAAATCAGAACCAACGAAAAAGTGCGCGCGTTTTCGTGGAAACACTTTGCGAGCTTCGCCACCGTGGCCGTGCCGAGCATATTGCAGCAGAGCTTCATTTCCGTGGGCAATATCGTGATCCAAAGCGTCATTAACAGCTTCGGCGCGGCGGTCATGGCCGGATATTCCGCCGCCGTGAAGCTGAACAACATGGTCATCACCTCGCTCACCACGCTCGGCAACGGCATTTCCAACTTCACGGCGCAAAACCTGGGCGCGGCGCAGTACGACCGCATCAAGGCAGGCTTCCGCGCAGGCCTCAAGCTGGTGTGGGCGCTCTGTCTGCCGCTGGTGCTGCTGTATGCTTTTGCCGGACGCTATCTGGTATATATTTTCCTGGACAGCCCTGCCGGACAGGCAATGAACACGGGAATCTCATTTTTGCGCATCGTCGCGCCCTTCTACTTCATTGTGGCTGCAAAGCTGGTCTCCGACGGCATACTGCGCGGCGCCGGGCTGATGAAAAAATTCATGGCCGCAACCTTTACCGATCTTGCGCTGCGCGTGCTGCTGGCTGAAACGCTGTCGCGCACGGCGCTGCGGGTCACGGGCATCTGGCTGTCCTGGCCCATCGGCTGGAGCGTCGCCGCGGTGCTGTCCATTCTATTCTATGCCACCGAAAAGTGGGGCCACGCAGTGGTCGGCAAACTCGCCGTGGGCACGCATAGAGGACATTGACGATGCAATGACGGCCGACTCGTTTCCCCCATTCAAAAGTAGTTTGCACTTTTCTTTCAACCGGCCCGCTTTGCTTTCCAGACCCAAACCCATACGTTTCTTTGCCCTGGCCGGGCGCGCTATAAGCATGACTGCCTCCGAGCAGCTTCCATCGCCTGGCGATGTTCGCCGGCATGGCGCGCAGCGGCCAGGGATGTTGCATGTATCATTGACGCGGCCGACAGCCTCATGATAGAATACAGGTACGATGCGCGGGGCAAGCCGCTGAGTATCACCTGCCCCTTGTAATCATCGGAGGAAGAAATGTGCATGGACTCAAAGGCCAAAAGGAGAGTATTCAGGGATGCGTTTAAGGACCGGCTTTTTGAAAACGGTTTTGTGTATCGAAACAACATGTTTGTGCGAATCCATCCATCGGAGGCCATGTTATCCGTATCATTAAGCCTTATGCCATCTGGAAATAGCTATATCTGCTTCGATGCGCTGCCGATGTGCTGTGAGTTCAAAACACAGCCTTTTGAAATAGGTGAGCGAATGGACGGTTATTGCCTTATTTGGTCAAAAGAAGTAAATGATCCAAAGCTGGATAAGCCATGGGGCATTCCAAATTTCGGTCTGCAATATCGGGAATTCTGGAACAATATATTTGATGATTTAAATGCGGTTCATGACATCAAAGGTGCGTATACGTTTGCTCGAAACCTGCCATACAAGGCAAATGTTTATAAGTATGTGGATTCACATCCATATAGAGATGTTTATATGGAGGAAACGATTTATTCTGGTATTTTTGTGCAGGCGTGGGATGTGGTACTGGACTTGCTCAATAAGGTAATGCCGCCAAATGCCGAATCCATTTCGAGGGTAACAAATGAAGTATCCATTTTGGAATCCAAGCCACGAAAGGGAAAATATGACGCTTTGAATATTGGTTATCTTAAAGAATTTATAGCGGGCCGCCAACAGCAGCAAAACCGCTGGAATACAATAAAAACGATGATCGAAAACGGTGATCGTGCGGGACTGAATCAGATATTGACGGAAAATCGTACCCAATGGGATGCTTATTGCAAGGAAAAATGGCCAATGTTTTATCAATCGTAAGG
>CAKUDW010000006.1 GCA_934645275.1 uncultured Clostridia bacterium | reverse complement strand
CAAAGGACTAACACAAGCGCCATTGTATGTTTAATATGCAATGCTACAATAATTAAGTATGCTTATGCGCAGCCGCAATGTAGGGCTGCAATATTATTTGGAGGAACAATAAATGGAGCAACAATCGGTTCGGGAAAACAAGATGGGCGTAATGCCAGTAGGCAAGCTGGTAATTACGATGTCGCTGCCCATCATCATATCCATGCTGGTGCAGGCGCTGTACAATATTGTGGACAGCGTGTTCGTCAGCATGATTTCGCAGGAAGCGCTCAACGCGGTATCGCTGGCCTTTCCTGCGCAAAACCTGATGATCGGCTTCGCCACAGGCAGCGCCGTGGGCGTAAACGCGCTGGTTTCGCGCGCATTGGGTGCGAAAGACGGCGAACGTGCCAATCAGGTGGCCGTGAACGGCGTATTCGTGGCGGGTTGCTGCTATGTGCTGTTCCTGCTGTTTGCCATTTTTGGCTCCCGACTGTATTTCTCGCTGCAAACCACAAATGAAACCGTGATTCAGTACGGCGTGGACTATCTGGTGGTGGTATGCGGGCTGTCATTCGGCATGTTCGGCCAGGTCATGATGGAGCGACTGCTCACTTCTACCGGCAGAACCATCTACACGATGATTTCGCAGGGTACGGGCGCGATTTTCAACATCATCTTCGACCCGATCTTCATCTTCGTGTTCAAGATGGGCGTGGCTGGCGCCGCGCTGGCCACGGTGCTGGGGCAGATGGTGGGTTGCGTGATTGCGCTGGTATTCAACCGCCACAAGAATTTGGAATTGAAGCTCTCATTTGCGAAGTTCCGCCCCAGCGGCAGGATTATCCGCGATATCTGCGCCATCGGCGTGCCGTCCATCATCATGGTTGCGGTCGGTTCGGTGATGACCTTCCTGTTCAACATCATCCTGTTTACCTACACGGCGGGCACCACCTACACGCAGAACGTGTTCGGCATCTATTTCAAGCTCAACAGCCTGATTTTCATGCCGGTATTCGGTCTGAACAACGGCGTGGTACCAATCATCGCATACAACTACGGCGCGCGCAGCCGCGAACGCATGCTCGCAGCGGTAAAGGTGGGCGTGACGATCGCCGCGTCTCTGATGGCCGTGGGCACGCTGCTGTTCCTGCTGATTCCAGAGCAGCTGCTCTCTATCTTCATTACAAACGCCTCGGCCGAGGAAATCGAAATTCTCTATGCCATCGGTCGCCCGGCGCTGCGCATTATCTGCACGCACTTTGTGTTCGCAGCCATCAGTATTTCGTTCAACGCCGTATATCAGGCGCTGGGCAAGGGCAGCTACGCGATGATTACATCCATCTGCCGCCAGCTGGTGGTGCTGCTACCTGTGGCGTGGCTGCTGGCGCGCACGGGGCAGCGCATCGGGAACGACAATCTGGTTTGGCTATCGTTCCCGATCGCGGAGGCGGTTTCACTTACGCTGAGTCTGTTCCTGTTCTCGCGCGTAAATAAGAACATCATTTCCAAAGTCGGCGACGTGAAGGCCGCCTGACGTGGCATTCGGATTTGCTGCAAATACCAAGTGATGTAAATTAGGAGGAATTCTGTCATGGGTGAAGCAGGGCTCAGCCGCCGCCAGTGGTTCGTGCGCGGGCTGAAAGCGGGCGTACCCATCGGGTTGGGGTATCTGGCCGTCGCGTTCACGCTGGGCATCGCCGCGCGAAACGCGGGGTTAACCGCCGTGCAGGCTACGCTGACCAGCTTTCTGATCAACGCCTCCGCGGGTGAATTCGTCGGCTTTTCACTGATACAGGCAGGCGCGGGCTATTTGGAGGTCGCTGTAATGGAGGCCGTGGCCAACGCCCGCTATCTGCTGATGTCGTTCTCGCTCAGTCAGAAACTGCGGCCCGAAACGGGCCTGCTGCACCGGCTGCTGATCGGCTGGTATGTGACCGACGAGGTTTTCGGCGTGTCCATCTCCGCGCCGGGCTATCTCTGCCCGTGGTACACCTACGGCGCGATTGCGCTGGCCTGTCCTGGCTGGGCCGTGGGCACCTGTCTGGGCGTGCTGATGGGCAACATACTGCCCGCAAACGTGGTCAGCGCGCTGTCCGTGGGCCTGTACGGCATGTTCATCGCGATTTTTGTGCCCGCCTCGCGCAAGTCGCGCGTGGTGCTGGGACTGGTGGCCGCATCCATGGCCGCGTCGTTTGCATTCGCCCGCATTCCGGCTCTAGCGGCGCTTTCCTCCGGCCTGCGCACAATCATTCTGACGCTGGCGCTGTCCGCCGCCGCAGCCATACTCTTCCCGATCAAGGAGGAAGCGAAGCGCGATGCATAACGTATATATCTACATCGCCATTATGGCGGTTGTGACCTATCTGATCCGCGTGCTGCCACTGACGCTGGTGCGCCGCGAAATTAAGAACGTATATATTCGCTCGTTCCTGTATTATGTGCCGTATGTCACGCTGGCGGTAATGACCTTTCCCGCCATCATGGAGGCCTCCGGCAGCACCTGGGCCGGACTTGCCGCGTTCGTCGTGGGCGTGGCGCTCGCCTGGCGCGGTGCGAGCCTGCTGAAGGTGGCCGTCGCCTGCTGCGCCACGGTATATCTGCTGGAACTGTTTATCTGAGGCGAGTCCTTCCCGCCTACCCTCCGTTTTATACCAGCGGTAGAATGATAAAGCGGCGGCGCGCGCCGTGCCCATAGACGGCATCCTGATACTGGGCACGAAGGAGGTATAAGCTTCCTGCGCCCCGGCGATTGAACATTACGACGATTTCGGTTATAATGAAAGCAGATTTAAACGAAAGCGCGAAATGCGGTACGAGAGATGGATCAGAAAAAACAGAAAAACGCGGCGGGAACGGTGAAAAAATCGGGCGCAGCGGGAAAGCGCAGGGTTCGCGGCAAGCGCAGCTCGGGCAGCGACCGAAAAAAATACCTGATAATCGGCGCAGCGGCGCTATTGATCGTGGTGGCGGCGCTGGCGCTGTGTCTGCCGCGCGGCGGCGTGTATGTAAACGGCGAAAACATACTGCGCGCGCCGGGCAACACGCTCTCGCTAGGCAGCGGCTACGCCATATACGACAGCGAAACGCGCACGCTGCGGCTGCGCGACGCGCAGATTTCGACCTCGGCGCACGGCGCAGGCGTGTATGCCAGCGGCGATCTGAACCTTGTGTTTGAGGGTGAAAACAGCATCGGCGGCGAGGCCTGCGCCATACGCGCGGGCGGCAGCCTGCACATCTCGGGCGAGGGCAGCGCGGCGATCGCGGGCAGGGAATTTGCGCTGCGCACGGGCGGCGATCTCCGCGTATCCGGCCACGTGACACTCGATCTTTCCGGGGGTACGGCGGCCATGCGCTGCGGCGGTGCGTTCGCGCAGGACGCGCTCTATGTCAACCAGAACGAGAGCGGCGGCGCGGCGGCGGATATCTGGACCGCGGCGCGGCTGATCATGCGCGCGCCGGTGCGGCTGAAATACACCAGCTACGGCGGCGGCGAATTGGAAATGAGTGAGTTTGCCTGGGGCTCAGCGAACCTGAGCCTGCCCACGCCCGTGCGCGAGGGCTTCAATTTCCTCGGCTGGTATCTGAGCAACCGCTACGAGCAGGCCTTCGACGCAGCCGCGCCGCTGACGGCGGACACGGCGCTCTACGCCATGTGGGAAAAAGCGGCGGACGCGGTGTATTCCGGCGTGGACGTATCCGCCTATCAGAAGGACATCGACTGGGCGAAGGTGAAGGCGGACGGCGTGGATTTCGCGCTGATTCGCGCCGGTTACCGCGGCTGGGGCGCAGAGGGCACGCTAAACGCGGACACATACTTCGAAGCGAACGCCGCCGGAGCCAAAAAGGCCGGGCTGGACGTGGGCGTATATTTCTATTCGCAGGCGACTACACCGGCTGAAGCTGCGGCGGAGGCGGACTTCGTGCTTGAAAAATTGCAGGGCAAGACGCCCGATTTGCCGGTCTGCTTCGATTTGGAATATGCCGAAGGCGACGGCGGCTATATTGGCCGGCTGTACGATGCGCAGCTCACGCCTGACGAGATGGCGGCCATCTGCGCCGCGTTCTGCGAGCGCGTGCAGGCCGCAGGCTGCGAGGCCATGGTCTACGCCAACTACAACCTGCTCAGCGGTGGTCTCGGCGAAAAGCTAGCCGAGCGCGGCATACGCATCTGGCTGGCCCAGTGGAACGCCGCGCCCTACTATCTGGGCGATTATGATATATGGCAATACACCAGCCGGGGCCGCGTGGACGGCATAGATGGCAATGTGGACATGAACTGGCGCTATGTGGTGAACCCGTAGCGCGGCGCAAAGGGGCCCGGTACGCTTGCAAGGCGAACCGGGCCCCAAACCGTCGAAAAGACCAGGAGAGCTCGAGAGGGCCAAAGCCCTCTCGAACCTCCGGTCGTGCCCAGCGGCGTGTACGGTGGGCACGGGGCGATTTTGCGGCGGAAAATTCCATTTTCCAGAGCAAAAATCGTTTCCTTGCAGTTTTTGCGCCCGGAAATCTAAAAGATTTCAGCAAAAACTGGTGAGGGTGGCTGTGGCGGGGGAGCTTGCTTCCCCGTCCACCAGGCTTGTCAAAAAGTTTTTGACAAGCCGAGAGGCCCGGTACGCTTTCAAGGCGAACCGGGTCCCTTTTATATGCTGAATTATGCGCGCCAGCGCGCATTCGTTTCCTTTTGAATGCGCAAAATTTCTCGAGCAGTGTTCACATCGGTATAGAGCCGGCTGACAACGCTGCCGCGCAGCAGTCCCAGCACCGCTCTGGCCTTGTATTCACCGACGGCAATGCAGATGCGCTTTTTCTTGGCGGCAAGTTCATGAATGGGAATGCTCATCAGCCGGTCGTACAGGGCGGTGTGAATTTCAACGCCGTTGATATCGTAAACTCTGCCGGCCAGATTGCCTACGCCGTAGGGCGCGCGGAGCTGTTCGGCCACATCGCTGCGCAGCTCCGTAAGATAAGTATTTGTCAGGTCAGCCGGACCGACTGAAACGATGACGGTGTCCGTCGCGGCAGCCACATCGTAGGCCGCGCGCACGCTGGCGTCCGCCAGGAGCTTCTCCTTCACGTCCGGACTGTCCACCACCAACGGGCAGGGCATCATATAGCCGGTCGCGTTCAGCATGGCCGCCAATTTTTCAACGATGTGAATGGCGCGCATGGAATTGATGGAACTGCTCACAAAGCCGTTAAGCATGCACACCTTCAGATTGCTATGTTCCGCAGGCTGCTCGTTTAAATTTGCGGCCAGATATTCCACCGTTCTGCCCCACGGCAGACCGATGCTCTCGCCATCCTGAATCTGATCGAAGATTTCCTTGGCAGCAAAGGCGCACACGTCGTTAAGCCGCACCTCAATAGAATCAATCAACGTGGGCAAAACCGTGGTTTTCACGCCGAAGTGCTCCTGAAATTCATTCTGGAGCATCTCGTCCGTTTCACCGAAATTGTTGATCTTGAATTCTATATAACCCAGCTCCACGGCCCGCTTTATCAGCCGGGACACCGTAGATTTTGAAACGTACAGATTCTTGGCAATGATATCCTGAGAAAGCCCCAGCTGGTAATACTGCTTTGCCGCGCTCATCATCAGCGCCCAGTTTTCATTGCTCTTTGCCAAAGAACGACCCCCTCCTGCCCCAAACGCCGCCTTGCGCCGGAACAGCTCTGTTTTCCAGTTTAATTTTAACAAAAAGTAATTTCCATGTCAACTCGATTGTGCTGCGGACATGCAAAAAGGCAGCCCGCGCAATGCGAACTGCCTCCTGAAAGCCAGGCGATTTATTCGCCATAGATGGACTTATAGTCCTGCGTGAAACGCTCGATGCCCTCGCGCGTCATCGGATGATCGAAGAGCTGATTGAAAATCGGATAGGTCAGCGCGATGGAATCCGCACCGGCGATGATGGACTGAATCGCATCGTAGCAGTTCTTGATGGACGCCGCGATTACGACGGACTTGATATTATAGAAATCGTACATCTTGCGCACATCGCGGAAGAGCTGCATGCCGTCATGGCCCATATAATCCACGCGGCTGATGAAGGGGCTGATGAAGGGTGAACCCGCCAGACCGGCGGCCAGCGCCTGGCCAGGATTGGCAATCAGCGTGCAGTTGGTGCAAATGCCCATGGGAACCAGCTTGTGAATGGCCTTGATGCCTTCCTTGTTGCCGGGAATTTTAATGACCATGTTCTTGGCCATGCCAGAGAGGCGCTGCGCTTCCTCAATGATGTCCTCAGCCTTGGTGGAAATGGCTTCCACGGCCACCGGGCCATCGAAAATGGAACGGATATCGCGAATGACGTCTTCATACTTTCTGCCCACCTGCGCCATCTTGTTGGGATTCGTGGCAATGCCCGCAACGATGCCGGTCGAGAGAGCCTCCTCAATTTCTTTTACGTTTGCAGTGTCCAGGAAAATTCTGTAATCCATGATTCTCTTCTCCTTCTTATCGCTGAAATTGGCGGCTCAGCCGTCCAGAACCCTTTGATTTTCGGCCTGAGGCGCAACGATGCCGACGCGCTTCCGACCTTCTGCATCGTAGCACAGCGCCGGTAAACTGTCAACAAAACGCGCATATTCTGCAATTTGTTTCGCGCCCGCCCCTTCCGATTGAAACGAGCCGCAGCTTGACAAAAAAGTAGGCGACACTTATAATTCAATTAGTAATATTCAGTCTATTTCTTTCAAAAAATAAAGGGGGCGTACAAATGGAACTTGGTATTCACGCATATGCATGGTGCTCTGAGTGGTCGAACAAGACGCTTGACATTCTTGACACGGCCAAGCGCGAGGGACTGGATTTCCTGGAAATCCCACTGATGAAACTGGATGATTTTGACCCCAAGGCCGTACTTCAGCGCAAGAACGCGGTCGGTATCGGCGTTGCAACCTCCAACGTGATTCTCTCTGCCGAGCACGACATTACCAGCACAGATCCGGCATGCCGCTTGAACGGCGTGAACTATCTGAAGCGCTGCATCGACGCGACAGCCGCCGTCGAAGCGGACACCTTTTCGGGCGTAATCTACGGCCTGTACTGCAAGGCGGCGAACCTGCCTACCGAGGATGATTGGAAATGGTCGGCCGAGAGCCTGCGCACTGTTGGCGAATACGCCGCGCAATATGGCATCACCATCGGCGTAGAACCCGTGACGCGCTATGAATCCAACCTCATCAACACCTGCGAAGAAGCCATTCGCCTGCTGGATATGATTGGCCTGGACAACGTAAAGGTGCATCTGGATTCCTACCACATGAACGTGGAAGAGAAGAGCTTCTATGACGCGACCAAGCTGGCCGCTGGCAGGCTCTGCCACTACCACATGTGTGAATGCGACCGCGGCATTCCCGGCACCGGCCATGTTGACTGGGACGGTATCTTCAAGGCGCTCAAGGAAATCGACTACCACGGTAAAATTGGCATGGAAGGTTTTTCTGACATTACCGACAACATGTCCACCTGGGTATGGCGCAAGCTCGCGCCCTCGGGCGACGTGTTCCTGCACGAAGGTCTGGCCTTCCTGCGCAAAAAGATTGCGGAATACGGCTTATAAGAATTGTCGGCGTCCCTTTAAGAACCGCCGATCCGCAAAACGCTGGTTTTGCGAATCCCTGTATTTTAAAAAGCGGAGCGTTTCTGGAAAATTCAGAAACGTTCCGCTTTTTGAACCTGTCCTTATTCCGCCACCATCACGGCCTTCACCGCATCCGCGCTCTCGGTAAGGAAGCGCATGATGCCATCCGGCGCGTCCTCAAGCTTGAAGCGGTGCGTAATCAGCGGTGCCACCTGTACCATGCCCGCATGCAACAGATCAAAGCAGTGCGGGAAATACAGCGCCGGTATCGCGTTCGAACCGCGAATTTGCAGCTTGTTGAGATGCACGATATTGGAATCGAAGGAAACGACCGCATCCGGGCCATAGCTGATGCCAAGGAAGGCCACAATACCGCCGACATTGCAGACGCGCGTCGCCATGTCAATCGTCTTGGGCGGCGTCGTTACGAGTACGCGATCCACGCCGCCGCGCGGGAATTTATAGGCGGTCAGATCTTCTTCGTCCGTATAGATTACCGCCGTTGCGCCCAGCTTCAGCGCCAGTTCCGCCTTGCGGTGGTTCTTTTTGTGCTCCGCCACATAGATATTGCGCGCGCCGGAATGCTTCGCCATCTGAAGCGCCATCAGGCCGATCGCGCCGCAGCCCATCAGCAACACATCGTTGCCGAGCTTGATATCCGCCGTGAGAATCAGATCCGCCGCCACGCCCATCGGCTCGAGAAAACAGGCCTGTTCGTCCAGAATGCCGTCGAAGGGCACGCAGAGCACGGCGGGCACGATCGTGGTTTCGGCAAAGCCCATGGCCGTGTGCTCCATGCTCATATAGTTCGGGCCTTCCGTACTCCATTCCGGATGACCGTTCAGCGTCACTGCCGCATACTGATCAAAAATTGAGGTCTCGACCACGACGCGGTCGCCCAGCTTGACATTCGTCACGCCGGGGCCAACCTTTTCCACAACGCCGGCAAATTCGTGGCCAAAGGGCTGCCAGTCCTCCGCAGCATAGGAAGCCAATATCTTATCATGGCCGCAGAAGCCGCAAGCCTTTACCCGAACGCGCACCTGGCCTTCGCCCGGCTCTCGCATTTCTACATCGCGCACTTCAAAGCAATTATGCGCCTTCATATATACCGCTTTCACCGTTACCCCTCCCCTTCATCGTGTTCGACGCGTGAATTTCAGACCTCAACGCCGTCGGGATAGCGCTGCTCCAGTTCATCCAGAATGGCATATGCGCTGTTCCAGCTGATGCCAAAGCGGGTCACGCCCAGCTTGATCATCGCGATCACGCTGTCCAGCGTGCGAATGCCGCCCGCCGCCTTAATCTTGCAGCCGCCCTTGATGGCGTCGGCAATCAGTTCGACGTGGTGTACAGTCGTCGGCTTGGGCTGGGTGCCCGTACCGGTCTTAATATAGCTGACGCCAGCCTTCATCAGGCATTCGGACACGCGGATTATTTCTTCGTCCGTCAGCAGCGTAACTTCGATAATCGCCTTTACCGGACGGCCCTGCGCCGCCGCAACAATCTGCTTCGCCTCTTCGGCGATAAAATCGTATTTGCCGGTCTTAAGCATATTAATGTTGATCACATAATCGATCTCGCCGCAGCCGACGCCGATGTGGTATTTCGTCATTGCAACCTTAACCTCGATCGGCTCCGCGCCTGTCGGAAACGCAACCGCGCCGCCCGTGATAATGCCCGTGCCTTCCAGCTGCTGCGCCATCAGCGCGCTGTAGCAGGGCATGACATAGGCGCAGGCGTAGCCGCCGTCGCGCGTCTTCTGCGCAAAGTCAAGAATATCCTTTTCCGTATCGGTATTGTGCAGCAGGGTGAACTCAATCATTTTGCGAAAGGAAGCCGTCGTAAGTTTCATAATTCTATACCTCTCAATACAATATAATAGTGACTTTATATCCATCGCCGCAGCGATTTGAGCACTTTTTCCAGCTCACCCGGAGCATTAAACATCTTTATTATAACACTCTCAAAAATCGTTTTCAACTTTCAGCAAAAGATTTTACACCTGCCTTTGCCCCTGTTCAAATGTATACACAGTGTTCACAAAGTTGTTATAATACACAGCCGCATCGGGTGTATAATAGCAATGGCGTATTTTTTACCGGCTGTAAGAGAAAAAACGGCGATAAGGAGCGAATGAGAAATGTCCAAATACACAGATAGAGCCATGGCGCTGCGCGAAGAAACTCCGCGCCCGAATTGCGCCGAAACCATGCTGGCAACCTTTGCCGATGAAATCGGCTTGCCCGCCGACCAGCTGCGCAGCTTCGGCAAGCACTTCGGTCACGGCATGAAGAGCGGCAGTACCTGCGGCGCGATTACCGGCGCGCTGATGGTATTGGGCGCGCTGGGCGTGAACGACGCAACCATTGCGCTGGATCTGCAAAAGCTTTTCCGCGAAACCCACGACGGCCAGATTAACTGCGCCGAACTGATGCAGGGCAACGCCGAACGCGGCGGCAACCGGAAGGCCTTTTGCGATTCGTTGATTTGCAGCTGCATCGATTTCATTGAAGCGCGGGCCGGCGATAAGCTGAATTAAGGCTATCGCTTCCCATCCTGCCGGAATACAGCGCTTCCCGGCATACGGCCCCTGCGCCATCAGGCGCAGGGGCCGTATAATTATCGGCGTCTCCTTGCAAGAACCGCCGACCCGCAAAATCGAAATTTCGCGGAGTCAGCGGCTCGCATCGGTATTCGCAAGATGCACGCGGACCACGCCCACCTGCAATGCGTTGCTGCGGCGCGATTACTTCAACGCGGACATATCCGCGAACACGCCCACGAGCGCATCGTAGGCCTTGTTGAACACGCGCAGGTATTCGTTGTAAATGGCCGCTCTTTCGGGATCCGGCTCAACGGTAGAGGTTACATGCCAGAAGGAATGCACCGCTTCAAAGGACTCATATTCGCCGATGCCCACGCCGCCCGTTACAGCCGCGCCAATAGAACCAGCTTCCTCGGTGAAGTTCAGCGTGTTCACCCTGCAATTCCAGATATCTGCAAAGATGCGGCGCTGGATTTCGCCGATCGCAAGACCGCCAACCGCGGCAATCTTCTCCGGTTTGAGGCCGTTATCGATAAACTCGTCCAGAATCACGCGCAGGTTGTAGCCGACGCCCTCGATGACGCTGCGCAGCACGTCGCCGCGCGTATTTTCCATCTTCAGGCCCAGGAAGCAGCCCTTCGCATCCGGGTTCCAGCGCGGCGCGCGCTCGCCGATCAGATAGGGCAGGAAGATGACGCCGTTCGAGCCCACCGGGGCCTGGGCGATTTCCTGGTTAATCAGCTCATAGGGGCTCTTGCCGCTCGCCTTGCCATGCTCTATTTCCAGATGGCAGATGGTGTTCTTCAGCCAGGAATAGGACGCACCCGCAGACTGCATGGTGCCCATCGGATTAATCAGGCCAGGCACGGCGTGCGCCCAGTTGGCAATAATCATGCGATCGCTGATAATCGGGCGATCCGTGGTGGTCGCGAGCCAACCGGAGGTGCCCAGGCACGCATAGGTAATGCCCACGCTGACGGAACCCGCGCCCACGCTGGCGCACGCGCCGTCGCCGCCGCCCAGCACGATTTTCGTGTTCTGCGTAAGGCCGCAGGCCTTCGCGGCTTCGGGCAGGATATTGCCGACCACGGTGGTGGAGGGCATGGGCTTGGGCAGCTTCGCGGCATCAATGCCCGCATAATCCAAAAGCTTCTTCGACCAGACAAACTCGTTAATGTCGAAGGCGTTGCAGCCGGTCGCATCGGAATAGTCCGTATACATTTGGCCGGTCAGCCGATAAACCATGTAGTCCTTCGCGTTCAGGAAGCAGGCCGTGCGCTTATAGATATCCGGCTTGTTTTCCTTAATCCACATCATCTTCTCCAGCGCGTAGCTGGCGCTCAGGCGATGGCCAGTGATGGCATAGAAATCCCGCAGGCTGATCTTGGCTTCCAGCTCCGCGGCCTGCTTTGTAGCGCGCAGATCGCACCACAGGATGTGCGGATGCAGCGGCGTTCCGTTTTCATCTACGGGCAGGCAGCCCATCATGTGACCAGAGAAGCTCATGGCCACGATTTCCTCGGGCGGCACAAGCTTGGCCATGGCGGACGTCGTCTCACAGACGGCCCTCCACCAATCGGCGGGGTCCTGTTCCGCCCAGCTGCCGTTATAATAGTGCGTGTCATAGCTGTATACAGAGCTGGAAATCAACCGACCATCCAGTGAAAACAGCGTCGCCTTGTTGCCGGTGGTACCAAGATCGTGCGCGATGATATACTTTCCCATTTTCTCAGTTCCTTTTCAAATTCTGCTGTGTGTCCATCCAGGCTGCTCTCAATACGCGCAGCCCGCCGTGAGCACCACGTTCGTGTACGGCGTAAATTCACCCGTGAGAATAATCGCCTTCGCGCCTTCACTGATGTGCTTTAACTCCGTATGCGGAACATAGCTCACCGGCGTGCCCTCGGGCAGCAGCTTCAGCGCCTGCGCATGGAAATCCGGCGAAACCTCCTTCGCTTCATCGGCAAAGGTGGCAGATTCAATCACGAGCACCTTCGCGATTTCTTCCAGCACTTCCAGATATCCCGGGCTACCCTGCTTCCAGCCCAAATCGATACGCTCTACGCCCTTGGGAATCGGCAGACCCGCGTCGCCGATGACCAGCAAATCCTTATGGCGGATTTCGCCCAGCACTCTGAGCAGCTGCGGATGGAAAATTCCAGTTTTCAGCATAATGGCATCTCCTTTTTATAATTCATAATTCAGTATAGTCTCTCGTCAATTTCACGCGCCGTGCGCCTCGAGGAAAGCGTCGATTTCGCTGCGCAGCGGCATGGACGGCGTGGTTCCCATCTTCTGCACGGACAGCGCCGCAGTGGCCGACGCGAAGCGCGCCGCTGCAAATATATCCTGGCCCTCTGAAAGCGCCGTCACAAAACCGCCGTTGAAGGCGTCGCCTGCGCCGGTGGTATCAATGGCGTTGACCCTGAACGCGGGCACCATTTCAGCGCGAGCGCCGTCCGATACGAATGCACCCATGCCGCCCATCGTAATAATTACCTGCTTCACGCCCCGCGCAAAGAACCAGTCGGCAGCCTGCTGCGCGCTCGCCTGATCCGTCACCTTTACACCGGTCAGAATGCTCGCCTCGACCTCGTTCGGCGTGACAATCGAAATCTTTTTCAGCAATTCGTCCGCCACAGGCTGCACGGGCGCAGTATTCAGTATCACCTGCTTGCCCGCGCTGTGCGCCAAATCGACTACGCGCTCGATCGAGCTCATATTCGTCTCCAGCTGGGTCAGCACAATATCCGAGCTTTCGATCAAATTCTTCAGCGCGTCCACTTCGCCGTCGTCAATGTGGTCGCACGCAGAGGGAATGACCATGATGGCGTTCTGACCGGTGGTCTCGTCCACCTCGATCAGCGCAACGCCGGTGGAATACTCCGCAGTCTGAATCACGCGGGAAGTATCCATGCCGAGTTCGCGCATCGTATCCAGCGCGATGTTTGCGAAAGTGTCCTGGCCGAGCTTGGTCACCATCGTGACGTCGCCGCCCGACTTGTGCGCAGCCACGCCCTGGTTAAAACCCTTGCCGCCCGCGCCCATCTTAAAAAAACCGCTCTTGACCGTTTCGCCAGGAACCGGCAGATGCGGCCCGCGACCCATCAAATCCACAACGAAGCTGCCAAATACAGTAATCTTCTTTTTCATGGCGTTTGCTCCTTTCATTTTTTGAAGCCGCGCCTCGGCCGCACATGGCGAAGCGCGGCTTTCACATTGAAAACCGCTTACACAATGGTAAAATCCGTCTTGTCGTCGCCGCCATAGGGCACGCCGACCTGAAGGATCATGGTGGAATAGCTGGTGCGCTCGCCAGTACGAATGCAGGCACGCACCTCCGGCGCATGGGACTTCTGCTTCAGTTCCTCGTGCGGAATGAACTCGAGCGGAATGCCCGTATCCTTCAGATAGGCCTGCACCTTGCTCAGGTAATTGGGGCTCACCTTCTGGATTTCCTCGGCAATGTAAATCTTTTCAAGCTGCAGCTGGTCGGCAATCGCCTTCAGCACGGTCAGCTGGCGCGGCAGATCGTTGATGATGGCCAGATCGACGCGTTCCTTATCGACAGGCAGCGGCATGGCCGCATCGGAGAGCATCAGCAGGTCCATATGACCCGATTCGCCCAGCACGCGCAGCAGATGCGCATTCAGAATACCGGATTTCAACATTGAAATCACCTCATATTTTATTTAAATGGATACCGGCAGCAAATGCAGAGCATCCGCGGAAGCGCTCGGATAAATCCGCGCAGGCCTCCCGACAGCCGCTCTGCATTTTGCGTTTTGCCCGCCCCTCCGGGCAGGCGGAAAATCAGTGCTTCTTGAAGCGGTCGATCAGCACGGAGATGATGATCAGACAGCCGATGATGACCTTCGTGACGTTCGAGTTGAAGCCCAGCAGCGTGCCGGCGTTCTTGATCGTCGCAATCAGGATCGAGCCGACGACCGTACCGCCGATGTAGCCCTCGCCGCCGCTCATGGAAGCGCCGCCGATGACCGCCGCCGCGATCGCATCCTCCTCATAGCCGTCGCCCAGTGTGGGAATGCCGCTGGCCAAACGGGAAGTGGACAGCAGACCGCCAATGGCGCAGAACAGGCCGGAAACGATATACGCGCCGTAGATGGTCTTACGTACGGAAATACCGGACAGGCGCGCCGCATTCACGTTGGAACCACAGGCAAAGATATTTCTGCCGAAGGT
Organism: uncultured Clostridia bacterium; assembly: GCA_934645275.1. The sequence goes on along the minus strand of CAKUDW010000006.1, from coordinate 13,019 downwards.
GGTATAGCGGAAAATCAGGAAGGAAATCACAATCAGGATAATCCAGACCAGCGCCATGACCGGCACGCCAATGGTGGTCGCGTTGCCATAAGCGTCGGTGCCGGGGAAGCCGATCGTCAGCGCCGAGAACTTCTTGAACGCATCGTTGTGGATGGAAATATTGCGGCCGTTGGAAATCAACAGGATAACGGCGCGGATAATCGTCTTGATGCCCAGGGTTGCAATAAAGGGCGGCAGCTTGCCGTTATGAATGAGGATACCATTGATCAGGCCCACCACGCCGCAGACCACGATGGCCGCGATGATGGCCGGAGCGAGCGACCAGCCGCCCTCTTCAATCAGCATTGTGAGCAGCATGCCCGACAGACCCAGGTGCGTGCCGACGGAAAGGTCGATACCGCCAGTAACGATGACGAAGGTCATGGCGAGGGCAACGATGCCGTAAACCGCCGTGGAACGGGTCAGGTTGTAGAGGTTATCATAAGTCAGGAACTTTTTGTTGGCGAACGTCATGAACACAAAGAGCGCGACCAGCACCAGAAAGACCACGAAGTAGCCTTTCATGAACTGCCGTCTCTTACCGATTTTTACAGTCTTTCCTGTCTGAGACATTGAGCGACCCTCCTCTTATTTTACGTCCTTGATGCCGGCAGCCAGGCCCAGCACCATTTCTTCCCTCATCTTGCCATGCTCATCAAAGTAGTCCTTGCGCTCGATGAGACCGGTCTGCCGGCCCTCGTACATGACCATCAGGCGATCGGACAGGCCCATGACCTCAGGCAGGTAAGAGGAAATCAGTATGATTGCCTTGCCCGCCTTGAGCAGTTCCTCAATCAGCTTGTATATTTCGACCTTCGCGCCGACGTCTACGCCGACAGTCGGCTCATCGAATACGAAAATATCGCTTTCGCAGCACAGCCACCTGGCAATAACAACCTTCTGCTGGTTGCCGCCGGAAAGATGCTCGCACTGATAATCAATGGTGGGCGTCTTAATCCGAATCGCGTTGACAAACTGCTCGGCACGCTGCGCCTCTTTCTTCAGGCCGATGATGCCCTTCTTGCTGATAAGGGGATAGGATGCGAGGTTGATGTTCTTCTCCACAGACAGCTGGGCGCACATGCCCTCCTTGCGGCGATCCTCCGTCAGGAAGGCGATGGAATTGTGGATGCCGTCCAGCGGCTTTTTGTTGTGTACGGCCTTGCCCTTAATCCAGACCTGGCCGGAAGCGTAGGGATCCGCGCCGAAGAGCGCGCGGCACACCTCCGTGCGGCCCGCGCCAATCAAGCCGAACATGCCCAGAATTTCGCCACGGCGTACCTCGAAGGAAATATCCTTGAAGCGCTCGCCGTTGAGCTTATCGACCTTCAGAATGGTCTCGCCGGGCGTCATGTGCTCGATGCCGTACATATCCTCAACGGAACGGCCGACCATCAGCTGTACCAGCTGCTGTTCATTTGTATCGGCCACGTTGAGCGTATCGATATAAACGCCGTTCTTCAGAATCGTCACGCGATCGCACAGCTCAAAAATTTCTTCCATTCTGTGGGAAATATAAATGATGCCATAGCCACGGGCCTTCAGATCCTTAATCAAATTGAAGAGCGTTTCAACTTCTTCGTTCGTCAGCAGCGCGGTGGGCTCGTCAAACACGAGCACGTTTGCCTTCTGATGAATAATCTTCGCAATGGAAACCATTTCCTGCTGGCCGATCGTCAGATCGCGCACCAGCGATCTTGCGTCTATATCAATTTTCAGATCATCCAGGGTCGCCTGGCTATCCTTGAAGATTTTCTTCCAGTTAACCTTACCGCCGGTGGTGGGCAGATGACCTAAAAAAAAGTTTTCGCCAACCGTCAGATGCGTGGCCATCGTGATATCCTGATAGACCGCGCCCATTCCCTGTGCAATCGCCTCAGCAGGCGTGCGATAATTCGCTTCTTTTCCGTTTACATACAGTTTTCCGTTCGACGGCGTATACACGCCCATCAGAACCTTAATGAGCGTGGATTTACCGGCGCCGTTTTCTCCGACCAGCGCGTGAACCTCGCCCGCGAGCACGTTAAACGAAACCATGTCCAATGCTTTTACGCCGGGGAATTCGATTGATATGTTTTCCATACGAACCAATTCCTGTTGATTGGAACCCATCAGCTTCGCTCCTTTCTCTCCATTAATGAAAGAAGGGCAAAACACCATGCGACACGCTTGCGCTCAATGGCATTCTGCCCTTCACTGGTTCATCTAATCATTACCGATGCTTACTTACCGATGCTCCACCGGAAATTTCCGGCAGTTACCGGCAATTAATACTTCTTCATGGTGAAGGGATCGATAACGCCAACCATTTCCTCGTTGTCAACATTTTCGGTGGTGACGATGGTAGCGCCGGTATCGGTGAACTTCTCGTAGTCCTCGGTGGTGGTGGTGCCGTTCACGAGGTCATAGATGGCCTGGCAGCCCATGTAGCCCATGTTGTAGGGGCTCTGAACCGCAGTCGCCAGCATGTGGCCGTCACGGATGGCGTTGATTTCGGCCTGGTCGGAGTCGAACACGACGGCAACCAGCTTGTCGCCCAGGTTATGCTCGGTCATGAACTGAGCCAGACCGTCGCCCGTGCAGTTGTTGGAGGCATAGTAGCCCAGCAGGGTTTCCTGGTTCGCGGTGTAGATGTCCTCAGCGGCGGTCAGCGCGGTGGGGATATCGTTATCGGCGTACTGGGGCTCCAGCACGGTGATTTCGGGAGCGTTCTCGGCGATATAATCGCGGAAGCCGTTCTCACGCTTGAGCAGCGTATCGGAACCAGCCATAGCGGAGATCATGCCGATGGTGCCCTTCGCTTCAACGCCGCGGTTCTCAAGCTCCTTCAGGAACAGCTCAGCCAGGGAAGCGCCGGCCGCATAGGAGTCGGTCGCATACGCGGTGACATAGTTTTCGGTGGAGGGCAGGTTGTCGCAGATGACTACCGGGATGCCAGCTTCGAAAGCGGCGTCGATGCCCGCGGAGCAGTTGTCATACAGGGTGGGGGCAAGTACAATGCCGTCCGGGCGGGAAACCACGACGTTGTCGAGGATTTCTGCCTGCTCGGCGGTATCCGCTTCGGAGGTCGGGCCATAGGTGGTCACGTTCACATCGTCGTGCTCAAAATTGAAGTTCAGAGCGCCGACCAGCAGCTGCTGCCAGAAGTCGGAGTCGGTCGCCTTAATGATAACGGCGATCTCGATTTTGTCGGACTCGGCAGAGGCCATCGTGCCAACGGAAACAGCCAGCATCATGGCAACCAACAGGAGAACAAGGATCTTTTTCATGGAAAATTCCTCCTTTTATTATTAAACGCCGCTTTTCTGCGGACATTTTAACTCTCGTGAGAGCATTTAACCGAAATCCACAAAAAGCCATATCCGAAACAGGGCTTTCCGCGAGTTATTCGGCGAAATGCTTTCAACAATTAAATTATACTCCTTTCATAGGAAATGTCAACAACCATATTTCGTTTGGGAGTAATTTCTACATTTTCGCTAATTTGTGAGACAATATGCGCACAATTATTATCATATACATGCTTTGTAGGTGCGTTGTCTCTCCATTTTTAGCCGATGGCGCGCTTTACATCAAGCGCCGCCGCGCGCGGATCGGCCGCGCCGCAGAGCGCGCCGCCCATGATGATAATCGCGGGCTTCTGCGCCAGATAGTCCGCCAGCGTATCCGGCCGAATGCCGCCTGCCACCGCCGCGCGCTCCGACGGAATCGCGCCGCAGAGCGTGCGCAGCTGATCCAGCGGCGTCACGCCGCGCGCCTGCACATCCACGCCGGTGTGCACGCACACGTAGTCCACGCCGAGCTTCAGCAGTTCTGGTGCGCGGCGGGCAATATCGGAAACGCTGATCAGATCCGCCATCGCCTTGCGGCCGTAGCGGTGCGCCGTTTCAGCCACGGCGGAAATCGTCGCATCGTCGGACACGGCGAGTACCGTCACGATATCCGCGCCTGCCCGGCAGGCGTCCTCGCACTCCAGGCGGCCGCCATCCACGATTTTCGCGTCAGCCAGCACCGTCATGCCCGGGTGCTTTTCCTTCAGCAGGCGCACCGGCAGCATGCCGTCCCGCATGATTGCGGGCGTACCGACCTCGTAAATATCCACCGCGTCGCCGAGCTTCTCAGCCAGCGCGAGCATCTCTTCCAGTGAAAGGGTATCGACCGCAATCTGAAGCAGCGCCATGGAAATCCTCTCCTCTTTTTCGCCGGACCTCCGCACGGGAAGCGCCGTCGTTGTTATCAGTGTTATCATTGTAACACGTACAGCACGTAATTTCAATGTATATGTTAACCAAATGTATAGGCCGCTTTCCGTTGACAAACTCTGGCCGAGTGTTATAATTTAATTGAATTTACGGCCATCTCTGCCGTGCGAACAGGAGTGCTGAATATATGTGTAAATCTGAAACAGGCCCTGGCGCGCCCGCTCTGGCGCTGCAGGCGCTGGACATGCTGCGCGATCTGATGTCCGCCGTAGACTCGGCGCAATGCGACCGCGTGCTTGAAATGATTCATGCCGCGCGCCGCGTGTTTGTAACCGGCACCGGCCGCTCCATGCTGGTGATGCGCTGCTTCGCGATGCGCCTGATGCAGGCGGGGCTCGAAGTATTCGTGGCCGGAGAAACCTGCACGCCCGCCATCGGCGAGGGCGACCTGCTGCTGGCCGCTACCGGTTCCGGCACGACGCGGCTCGTGCTCAGTCACCTCGAAAAGGCGAAGGCTGCGGGCGCTTCAACCGCGTGCTTTACCATATTTCCCGCATCGCCCGCCGCAGCGCTGGCCGGCGCCATCGTCTGTATTCCGGGCGCGACGGCCAAGGCCGAGCGCACGAACGAACTGCACGCGCCGCAAATCGGCGGCAACAGCTTTGAAGAGGGACTGCTGGTGCTCAGCGACGTAATGGTCATCCGCCTGGCGCAGCTCTATCACTGCGATGTGAGCGACGCGGCGATCATGCGTCGCCACGCCAATCTCGAATAGCGTAAAATATGCCCATGAAAATTTTCGACATTCACGCACACATCTTTCCGGACGCAGTGGCGCAGCAGATGACCGCCAATATCGAGGCCTTCTACACGCCCTATGCGTTAAAGCCCCACGGCGACGGCACGCTTGCCGATTGCATTCGCCAGATGGATGCGGCCGGCACGACAAAATTCGCGGTCAACCAGGTCGCCCTGCGGCCGCATGCGTCCGCGAAAATCAACGCCTTTATTCTGGCCGCACATCGCAGTTGCCCGGAACGAATCGTTCCCCTCGCCTCCATCCATCCGGAGCAAAAGGCGGTGGACGATTACGTGCTTCAGGCAAAGGCCGCCGGCTTTGCGGGCTTCAAAATTCATCCGGACATGCAGCGTTTCCAGCTGGACGGCGACGCCGCCATGCCGATGCTGCGCGCCATTGCTGCGGCCGGCATGCCCGTGTTGGTTCACTGCGGCGATCGCCGCTTCGATTTCGACGGGCCGCGCCGCGTGGCCGGCCTGCATGCGTGCCTGCCCGAGCTCAGGGCCATCTACGCGCACTTGGGCGGTTGGACGCAGCTGGACGAGGCGGCCCGGCTGCTGGCGGACAGCGGCGCGCTGTTCGACCTTTCCGGCGTGCCCGGTGAGCTGGAACCGCAGCGTGCCGCGGCGCTCATCCGCGCCTATGGCTGCAAAAATGTGCTCTACGGCAGCGATTACCCCATGTATGCCCCCGCAGAGGAGCTAGCGCGCTTTTTGCGCCTGCCGCTCACATCGCAGGAACGCGAGGATATTCTGTGGAACAACGCCGCGCGCCTGGGTTTGGTATGACCCGGCGCGCGGCGATTTCGTCATCGTCCGAAGCATGGGCACGCCTTCCGAGCGCGCAAGGGGAGTGCCGCAACTGCGGCACTCCCCTTTTTAGGATGTTTACAACGGATGCTGAGAAAGCGTGATTACAGCGCCTCATGAACGACCTGCACAATGCTGGCCGCGTCCAGCCCGTAAACCTTCTTCAGATAGGACAGCGAACCGACCTGGCCGAACTGATCGTTCACACCGACGCGGCGAAGCGGCGGATGTGCGGGCAGCTCGCAGAGTATTTCCGCGACGCTCGCGCCCAGGCCGCCGATCAGACTGTGGTTTTCGCAGGTAACCACCAGCTTCTTGCCCTGGATTTCGCTCAGGATCAGCTCGCGGTCGATCGGCTTAACGGTAAACATGTCGATTACCTCCGCCGAAATGCCCTCCTGCTCCAGCAGTTCTGCAGCTTTGCGCGCCTCCTCGAGCTCCTGGCCCATGGAAATCAGCAGCACGTCGCCGCCCTTTTTGATGACGTTGCCCTTTCCAATTTCGAAGCCGGAACCCGCTTCATAGACGGGCGCGATATTCTTGCGGGTCGTACGAATGTAGTGTACGCCCTCGCGCTGTGCCAGTTCCCGCACCAGCCATTCCAGCTGCACGCCGTCCGCGGGATCGAAAATGGACACGTTGGGAATCGCGCGCATCAGGCTGATGTCCTCAAAGGTGGTGTGCGTGCCGCCGTTCGTGGCCGCGCACACGCCGGGATCGGACGCATAGATGTTTATGGTATTGTGCGAATAGGCGCCCGCCAGGAACACCTGATCCGCCACGCGTCGCGACGCAAACGGCGCGAACGTGTGTACAAAGGGCACGAAACCGCGCATGGACATGCCCGCGGCCACGCCGATCATGTTCGCTTCCATGATGCCGCATTCGATATACTGCCCGGGATGCGTCTTGAGCAGACGGCGAGAGCCCGTTGCGCCGCCCAGATCTGCTTCCAATGCGACGATTTTCGGGTTCGTTTCCATCAGCTCGTCCAGCGTATCGTAGAGCACAGCGCGCTGCTCGCGCACCTTTTCGGGCGTACTATTTAACAGCTTCCACATTTTCAGACGCCCTCCTCGTAAATCTTTTGCAGCTCAGCCAGCGCACGATCCACTTCGGCAATGTCCGCGGCCTTGAACTTCACGGAATGATTATCCACCATATCCTCGAAATACTTGACGCCTTGACCCTTTACGGTATCCAGAACGATGCACACCGCCTGATCCCGCACGCCCTGCGCCCAGTCGATCGCTTCTGAAATCGCAGCTTCATCCGCGCCGTCGGCGGTTCTGACTGCAAAGCCGAAAGCGGCCATCTTGGCCGGAATGTCGAACGGGTTCATGATGTCGCGACAATAGCCGTCCAGCTGGCGCTTGTTGTTATCAATGAACACAATCAAATTGTTCAGGCGATAGTTGGCAATGAACTGGAACGCCTCCCAGGTCTGGCCTTCGTTCAGCTCGCCGTCGCCCACGATGGCGTAGACATACTGGTTCTTGTTTTCCAGCTTCAGCGCATAGGCGATGCCGGCGGCCACGGAAATGCCCTGGCCCAGGGAACCGGTGGTCGCGTCCACGCCCGGCGTACGGGTACGATCCGGGTGCGAGGGAAAGCGCGTGCCGCCCTCGTTCATGCTGGCGAGTTCGCTTTCCGGAAAGAAGCCGAACACGCTCAGCGCGGAATACAGGCCTGGACCCGCGTGGCCTTTGGAAAGAACGAGATAATCCCGGTTCGGATCCGCAGGATTTTCGGGATTATAGCGCATCTTTTCGCCATAGAGCACCGAGAGCAGCTCTACAATGGACATGGAGCCGCCCAGGTGACCGCCATTCTTCAGCTTGAGCGTGCGAAGAATGGCGGCGCGAATTCGGGCCGAATTGCATTTCAGCCGCTTCAAAGTTTCGCTAGTCATGAAAAGCTCCCCTTTATTCGCTGACGATCGCGATGCCGCTGCTGGCGCCAATGCGGGAAGCGCCCGCGTTGATCATGGCTTCAGCTTCTGCGCGATTATGAACGCCGCCCGCGGCCTTCACGCCCATTTCGGTGCCGACGGTGCGGCGCATCAGCGCGACGTCCGCCACGGTTGCGCCGGACTTCGAGAAGCCCGTGGAGGTCTTTACATAGTCCGCGCCCGCGCGCTTCGCCGCCAGGCAGGCCTGAACCTTTTCATCATCCGTCAGCAGGCAGGCTTCGATGATAACCTTCAGCAGCACGGAACCGCAGGCGGCCTTCACTGCAGCGATGTCGCGCTCAACCTCGGCCCAGTCGCCATCCTTGGCGGCGCCGATGTTGATGACCATGTCGATTTCCTTCGCGCCGTTGCGCACGGCCACGGCCGTTTCGGCGGCCTTGCTTTCAGCGGGGATGGCGCCAAGAGGGAAGCCGACCACGCAGCAGGGCGCGACGTCCGTGCCCGCGAGCTCGTCGGCAACCAGCTTGATGCGGCTGGGGTTCACGCATACGGAAGCAAAGTGATACGCCTTGGCTTCGTCGCATACCTTCTTGATCTGTGCGGCGGTCGCGTCGGGCTTGAGCAGGGTGTGGTCGATGTACTTTGCAAGTTCAGCAGGTTTCATGGTTAAACCCTCCTTTTATATTATCCGAGAAATTTGTTCGCCTACGGGGTTACCTTCGCGATGATCGTTTCAAGCGCGCCCGACAGGCTCATGGCGTCATCCTCGGTGATGCCATCGTCCGTAATGAGACAGTCAATTTCCGCGGGCTGCGCGATCTGCGCAAACGAGCGGGAGCCAATCTTGCTGCTGTCGCACAGCAGATATGTGGAATCGGTATGTTCCAGCACCTCTCTGATCTTCAGTGCGTTTTCCAAATCCGGCGTAGTCGCGCCGGCCGCGGGCGTGAAGCCGTTGCAGGTGATGAACGCCTTATCGATGTTCATCATGGAGAGCAGCTCGCACTTCATCGGCGAGGTGACATAATGGTAGTTTTTGCGGATGACGCCCGAGAGCAGATAGATGCTGCAATCCACATACTGCTCCAGATAGGCGGCAAAGCGCAAATCGTTTACGATGACGCGAAGGTTCGAGCGCTCGTTCAGGAGCTTTACCAATTCCATCACCGTCGTGCCTGTCAGCAGGGCGATGGTGTCGCCATCCTGTATGAAATCGAGCGCGCGCCGCGCAATGGCCTTCTTCTGCGCCGCCATGATGTTTTCCTTCTTGGCCGGAAGCTCCTCAAAGCCCGTCTTGGATATGCTGATGGCGCCGCCGTGCGTGCGAAGCAGCAGATTGGAATCCTCCAGCTCCTTCAGATCTTTGCGGATGGTTGTGGCTGAAACGCCAAACTTGGCCGAAAGCTCCGGAACGATGATCTTCTGTTCACTGCTGAGGATATTCAGAATTTCCTTCTTACGCTCCTGCGCAAAAATCGGTTCCTGTCTGGCCATCGTTCTTCCTCCGTATTTTTATAATTAAACCTTATCACTGAAAAGTATTTTTGTCAACCGTTAGCTTTCACTATGAAAGCAAAAATAACCATAAATCAGGAAAAATGGACGCGCGGTGCGGTTCTCTGTTCCTGAGTTAGATCAAAATTAGTTAAATAGCACCTATTATTCGCCTTTAAAATAAACATATCGACTAAATTTTGTTCTTTAGAGAATATTGCGTATTGACATAAAATGAAATATATGATATAAATTCAATATAAAGGAGGGGGAATGAAAATGTTTATTTTCTTGGTAATACCCCTCCAAAGAAAACAAGGAGGAACCCATCATGAAGAAACTAGTTGTCCTTATTATCGCACTGGTTCTCGCGATAAGCTCTGTTGCTTTTGCAGAAACCGAAACCTACACCATCGGTGTCCTTATGAAGACGCTGGCCTCTCCCTACTGGCAGACTATGGCTGCGGGACTGCAGGAGGAAATCGATAAGCGTGATGGAGTCGAGATCGAAATCTTTGGCGCAGAGTCTGAAGAAGATTTGACCGGTCAGCTGAACCTGATGGAAAACATGATCAATAGCGGCAAGTATCAGGCGCTGTGCGTAGCTCCGATCACGCCCACCAACCTGATCAGCGGCGTCGTAAAGGCGAATGAGATTGGTCTGCCCGTTGTCGATATCGACGAAAAGTTCGATATGGATGCGCTGGCGGCTGCAGGCGGTTATGTAGTGGGTTACGCAACCTCCGACAACATCGCCGTTGGCGCAACTGCGGCTCAGCTGATTATGGAAAAATATCCTGCGGGGGCCGGCGTATGCATCATTGAAGGCATTGCGGGCGCTACCTCTGGCGAGCTGCGCAGAGACGGCTGCAAGAATGCACTGGAAGCTGTCGAAGGCTACGCCGTACTGGATGTTCAGCCCGGTGACTGGGATCGCCAGACCGCGCTGGATGTTGCAACTAACATGATCAACAAGTACGGTGATGATTTGAAGGCAATTTTCACCGCGAATGATACCATGGCAAAGGGCGCGCTGCAGGCGATGGAGAACACTGGCCGTACCGATATCTTTCTGGTATCTACCGATGCCGATACTGAAGTACTCGGCTTCATCAAGGATGGTAAACTGGTAGCGGTTGTGCAAAGCCCGACTGGCATTGCTGTATCCTGTGTTGAACAGGCTGTCGAAGCAATCAAGTCCGGCAATGCCGGTTCTGTCGACGTGCAGCCCGAGGACACGCTGATCCCCGCAAAGGTTTGCACTCAGGCGAATGTGGCAGAGTTCGAATGAGATGATATAAGCTTCAATGAGCGCCCGACGTTGCCTTGTCGCAGCGTCGGGCACAATAAACTCGGTATTGTGGAGTTATATGGCCATGCTATATGGAGAGAGAAGACAAAACCGCATGATCATATTCAGTTGATTTGAAATGAAAGGCTATCAAGTATGGAATCATTGGTTGTAATGGATAACATCAGGAAAGAATTTCCCGGCGTCGTAGCGTTGCAAGAAGTCAGCTTTGATGTCCGGCCAGGTGAAGTTCATCTCCTGCTTGGTGAGAATGGTGCGGGTAAGTCTACGCTTATGAAAATTTTAAGCGGGATTTATACCCCAACGAGCGGAAAAATATTCTTTGACGGCAAAGAGTATGGCAGGATCTCGCCAAAACTCGCATATCAGCTTGGCATAAGTGTTATTTATCAGGAATTGAGTGTTGTTAACGAGCTTTCGATTGCTGAAAACCTTTTTGTCGGCAGACTTCCGACGAAGAAGCTCTTGAAATGTTTGAGAGTTGTTGACAAGAAGCAGTACATGAAGCGCGCTGAAGAAATGGTAAAACGCATAGGATTGACCAAACCCATAACTGCACTGGTGGGGGATTTGTCGATTTCTGAAAAACAGATGGTGGAAATTGCAAAGGCGTTGACGCGCAACGCACGCATTCTAGTCATGGATGAGCCTACATCATCCCTTTCTAGCGAGGAAGTAAAACGCTTGTTCAATATTATTGCCCAACTGAAGGCGGATGGCATGGGTATTGTTTATATCTCACATAAGATGGAGGAATTGAGGGCGATCGGGGATCGTGTAACGGTACTGAAGGACGGCAAAACTGTTGCTACAAAGAATATGTCGGATATCTCCAATGAAGACGAAATCATTTCAATGATGGTCGGTCGAGAGATAAAGAAGTCCTTTTTCTCTGACACGCCGGTTGACTATAATAAAGCGGACGTCATTATGCGCGTAGAACACATGACGCGCAAGGACGATAGAACCAAAGATGTATCATTTGATCTTTATCGGGGCGAAGTGCTTGGTTTTGCAGGGCTGGTTGGCGCTGGCCGCACAGAGCTAATGAGCGCCATTTTTGCGGGCGAGTCTTACAAAAGCGGTGCAGTATATATCAATGGCAGACAAATTGCAATAAAAACACCCTACACTTCGCTTAAAAATGGGTTGGCAATGATATCGGAAAACCGTCGAGAAGCCGGTATATTCCCGAATTTCGGAATCCGGGAAAATCTGGTTCTGGTAAAGAGACTCCTAAAATCACGTCTGGGTGGTTTTATCGGAACAGTGAATGCTGCGGAGGATGTAAAGCTTGCTCAGCGGCAGAGGGAAAGAATGCAGATCAAATGTGCTTCGTTGGATCAACTGATCACAGATCTTTCAGGCGGCAATCAGCAAAAGGTGATCGTGGGCAAATGGTTGGCATCCGATGCCAAGGTATTTATCTTCGATGAGCCGACAAAAGGCATTGATATCGGTACGAAAGCGGAAATGTACACTATTATGCGCAGTCTTGCGGAGCAGGGCATCGGCGTAATAATGATTTCATCAGAGATGCCTGAGCTCTTAGGCGTATGTGATCGGATAGCTATTATGAACAACGGTCAGTTAAAGGCGGTCCTGTCGATTGAAGAAGCGACTGAGGAAAAGATACTGAAGGAAGCGGCTGTATAAGGAGAAAGGCAATGAACAGAAAAATGAGCTTTAAGACGCTTTGGAACAAGGTTGGTACTCTAATCATCTTTATATTCATGCTGTTGGTCTTTGCGATTTTCGCACCGAAGACCTTCTTAAGCTCCAGAAATCTGATACAGATCATCACCCAAAGTTCGGTTACGATGTTGGTCGCTTGCGGTGAGTTCTTTGCAATTCTGATTTCCGGTATTGATCTGTCGGTCGGTTCTGTAGTCGCGTTGACCGGTATGGTAAGCAGTCAGCTGATGGTGAAGCTGGGCATGGGTTATATCGGGGCGATTCTAATTGGTATCGTGGGGTGCGGCTTGCTCTGCGGCTTTATCAATGGTTTTATGATCAATATTACCGGGGTACATCCCTTCATCATCACACTTGGCACGCAGTCCGTTTACCGCGCCATAACATTGATCATTTCCAATGCAAAGGCATGTTTCGGTTTCGATTCGAAGTTTACGAAGATATTCGGCGGCTTGTGGAACGGTATTTCAATGGCGATTTTTGTCGCGCTCATTGTTGCGCTTATAATGTGGTTTATTACTGAAAAAACAACCTTCGGACGAAATTTGTATGTCATTGGTGGCAGCCGTGATTCGGCTTGGTACTCCGGTATCAATGTCAAGCAGCATGTGCTGGCTGTACACACGATTTCAGGTCTTTGCGCCGGTATAGCGGGCGCTGTGCTTACCGCGCGTTTGGGCGCTGCGGAGCCCACAGCTGCGAGCGGCTATGAAACGGAAGCGATTGCAGCGGCGGTTATCGGCGGCACCAGCTTTTT
>CAKUDW010000005.1 GCA_934645275.1 uncultured Clostridia bacterium | reverse complement strand
GCGACAGCGACAACACCGTAACCAGTGTCTTACCCCGATTGCGTCCGAGATTTCCCCATGCCATGGACAGCAGCGACGCCCCTCGCGCTCTGCGCCGCGCGCGCTTTTCCCCAGAACCAGCTACGCGCTCGGTGTAGCGCAGCGCCTCAATCGGTGAGACGCGCGCCGCCATGCGTCCGGGACGGCGGCAGGAAATGAGTACCGTCGCCAATGCAAAGGCGGCGCTACCTGCGAAGAGCAGCGGGTTTGCCGACGCGCCTGCACTCACGCCGTTTAGCCGCGCCGCAACGGCCGGCGTCAGCACGCCGCCCAGCACCCATCCCAGCAGTAATCCTGCCGGGATGCCCATGAACGCGAGCGCCGTCGCCTGTACGCGGACGATGCGCCGCAGCTGGCGCGGCGTAGTGCCGATGGTCTTGAGCATGCCGTAGAGCCGAATATCGCCCGCCACGGAAACCTGAAACACGTTGTAGATAATCAGATAACCCGTCAGCAGGATCATTGCCAGCATGACCAGGAGCAGTATTACCGTGCGCGCATCCAGCTTTTCGGAAAACTGTGCGCCGGTGTACGCCCAGTTGACGCCCGCCGCCACGAAACCGTCCTGCGCGCGGCTCTCGCTCTGATAGCCGTGATCGCGCAATATGGCGTCCAACTCCGACTGAATGCGCCGCGCGCCGCTGTTGAGCATCACATCCATGCTCCATGCGCCGGTCATGCCGTCGTTGCCCGGCGGGGTGACGCCCGTTTCCCGCAAAACTGCATCGACCCGGCTTTCGGGAACAAGTATGTGGCTCGCGCCCGAAGCCTCGTCGCCGTACCACCAGCCGCAAAGCGTAAAGCGCTGCGTGGTTGCGTGCCCATCTACCTGGAAACTCAGGCTAAACTCCGCACCAATTCGAGGTTCAATTCCCAACAGTTCCAGCACGCGGGTATCTGTGGCGGCCTCGTTCGTGCCCGCCTCGGGCAGCCGTCCCTCCACGGGATCGCAGAACATCCAGTGCGCCTGGTTCGCGTCCGCATAGCTCACCTCTACATGCCGCTTGTTAAACGGCGCGTCCACCGGCATGCCCAGATAGCGCCGCAGGCCGTACTGTGAAATGCGCGCGTCCCGGCTGAGCTCGTCAAACTGCGCTTCAGTCAGATACTTAAAGCCGCCGTGCGCCCAGCTGCCCGCCTGTCGAAAGCCGGATTGCTGTATGCCGTCGTTGATTGAAAAAGCAATGGTGAACAGCGATGTAAACAGCATGGCCGTCAGCGCGATGGCCAGCACCGCCACCAGATTGCGCGTGCGGTTGACGCGAAGGCTGCGTAACCCCAGTTGAACCACATATTTGCGATTATTGACTTTCATTTCGCCCCGCCCCCTCAACGCACCGCAATGCGGCCGTCCTCAATGCGAATAATGCGGTCGGCCATCTGGGCGATTTCCTCGTTGTGGGTAATCATCACCATAGTCTGCGAAAAGCGCTGCCCCGTCACCTTCATCAGCCCCAACACATCCTGGCTGGTTTTCGAGTCCAGGTTGCCGGTTGGCTCGTCCGCCAGTATGATCGCCGGCTTGGCGGCGAGGGCACGGGCAATGGCCACGCGCTGCTGCTGGCCGCCGGAAAGCTGGTTGGGCAGGTTGTTCAGCCGCTTGGCAAGCCCCAACGCCTCAATGACCTCCCGGACATATTTCTCGTCCACCCTGCCGCCGTCCAGCTGCACGGGCAACGCGATATTCTCATAGGCATTGAGCATGGGCGCAAGGTTGTAGCTCTGGAACACGAAGCCGATGCGCCTGCGCCTGAAAATGGTGAGCGCTTCGTCGTCCAGCGCAAAGATATCCTGGCCGTCCACCAACACCTTGCCTTCGGTCGGCCGGTCTAGGCCACCCAGCATGTGCAGCAGCGTGGATTTGCCGGAGCCGGATGTGCCCACAATGGCGACGAATTCGCCGCTGTCCACGCGCAGATCTACGCCGTCCAGCGCACGAACCGCCGTTTCGCCGCTTCCATAGATTTTCTTCAGTCCCTGTGTTTCGAGAATCGCAGTCATATAAAATACCTCCGGATAAAAAGCAATGCTGCGGAAAAAACTATCCGCAGCATTCAGCTTGTCAAAAAAGGTTTTTGACAAGCCTGTGGACAGGGAAGCACGCTCCCCCGCCACTGCCACCCTCACCAGTTTTTGCTGAAATCTTTTCAGATTTCCGGGCGCAAAAACTGCAATGAAACGATTTTTGCTCTGGAAAATGAGATTCCCCGCCGCAAAAATCGCTCCGTGCCCACCGTACACGCCGCTGGGCACGATTGGAAGCTCTCTCGAACTCTCCCGGGACTTTTGATGGTCTGAATGCTGCAGAAGTAACTATCCGCAGCATTCATAATAGCAGCGCCTTATGTCCGGACGCTTTCCGGAATATAACGCTTTCGTCACTTTCGCGCATCCGGTGCTTCTCTCGGCAAAAAAGCGGAAAAGGTACTGCCCTGGCCCTGCTCACTGGCGACCTTGATATAGCCGCCCTCGCGGGCGAGGATTTGCCGCGTCAGATACAGTCCGATACCCACGCCCTGCACCTGCGCCGCCGACGGGCTGCGATAGAAGCGCTCGAAGATGCGCGCCTGCTCATCCTCGGCGACGCCGCAGCCGGTATCGGCAATATCGACGCGGCAGAACATCTCATAGGCGCACACACGAACGGTGACGCTGCCGCCGGTCGGCGTGTATTTCACGGCGTTGTCCAGCAGGTTGCAAAGGGCCTCTTCCGTCCATTTCGCGTCGAAAACGGCGGTCATATTCGCCTGCGGCAATTCCACCGTCAGCGCAACGCCCTTTTCCGCAGCCTTCGGCCGATATTGCGCCGCCGCACGGTCGATGACCGGCGCGATCGCAGCCACCGTCGGATACAGCGCCAAAACGCCGGTCTCCAACCGCGAAGTCTTGACCAGCGCTTCCAGCAGCCCCTGCAGCTTTTCCGCCTGCACGTCCAGCGCCGTGGCGCAAACACGTCCCTGCTCATTGAGCGGCTGCTCTGTCAGCAGCTGCGCGTAGAGCCGAATATTGGCGAGCGGCGTTCGGGTCTGGTGCGCAATGTCGCCGATGAGCGTCTTTACCGCTTCCCTTTCCACCTGTACCCGCCGCGCGGATATGGCGGACGAGGCCAGATAGCGCGCAAAGCGCGCCTCCACGGCGGAGAGCTGCGTTTCATCAAAGCGCGATGCGGCAAACGCGCCATCCATTGCCTGCGACAGCATCTCGTCCAGGCGGCGCAGCGTTCGCGCCGTCTGCGCGCGCTGCCACAGGGCGAACGCTGCGGCCAGAGCAAATAGCAATACCAGCGCGGCGGTCAGCATGCGTCCACCGCCCACATATAGCCGATGCCATACACAGTCTTCAGGCAGCGCGGCGACGCCGGATCGTCCTCCAGCTTGGCGCGCAGTCGCCTGACTGTAACCGTCAGCGCATTTTCATCCACATACTCGCCGCCGTCCGTCCACACGCGATCCACCAGCGCGGCGCGGCTCACGGCATGCCCGCGGTTTTCCACCAACGCGCGCAGCAGCCGCTGTTCTGCGCGGCTCAGCTCGATGGCCGCGCCATTTTTGCGGTAGACCATGCGCTCAAAATCGAAGGCGAAGGGGCCCAGCGCCAGCGCCGCGTCTGTCGCCGCACCGCTTCGACGAAGCTGCGCATTCACCCGCGCCCGCAGCACGGCAAGGGAAAATGGCTTGGTGATGTAATCATCTGCGCCGGATTCCAGCCCAGCGACCTCGTCCAGCTCCAAATCATTGGCGGTCAGCAGTATGACCGGAGTTTCCGGATGCAGCGCCTTCTGTTCGCGCAGCAGTTCGAGTCCGCTTCCATCCGGCAGATTGACGTCCAGAATCAGCAAATCAAACGCCATCTCGCGCAGCCGCTGCCGCGCCTGAAGCAGGTTTGGGCACAGTGCAATCGACACATCCGAAATCTGCAGCGCCAGCTGTATGCCCTGCCCCAGCGCCACATCGTCCTCCAGCAGCAGTATCCTCTTCATTTGCTCCGCCCCCACGCACGCGTAATTCAGTAAAATTATAGCACACTGCGCCTTCGAATGGCAATTCAACGCGCGAATTCCCGTCATACCAGAATGCCTTGACGGTATTGGGGGGTATTTCGTGATTTACTCACTCTCTAGCTGCCGCAGCTGCGGCACGATCAATGTCACTGAAATCACAAACGCAATCCAATCGGCAAAGGGCGTTGCCCACGCAATGCCCTTTACCCCGGCGATCCCGTTCAGAATGAGCATGAACGCGACGTCCAGGCTGCCCTTGCGCAGCAGCGACAGACAAAGCGGCTGAATTTTCTTGCCGATTGCCTGAAAAACCGTGATGACCATAAAGTTAACCGCCGTAGTCGGACAGGCGAGACAAATGATTTTCAAAAAGCGCTGTCCGTAGCTGACCGTCTCCACATCCGCGATAAAGCACCGGGAAATCGGCGTTGCCAGCGTCCAGAGCAGAACTGCGCCGATACAGGCTATAAAAAAGCTGTACGCAAATGCCGTTTTAATTGCCGCCCTCATCCGCTTGTGGTTGCCGGAGGTATAGTTATAGCCGATCAGCGGTAGCGTTCCCTGTGTCATGCCCTGCGCGATGGCGTAAGCCAGCAGGTCGATTTTCTTGGCAATGCCCATGCCCGCGATGGCAGTATCGGAATACCCAGCGACCATGTGGTTGAGCGCAGCGTTGGAGATCGTGGACATCATAGTCATCACAAAGCCTGGCAGGCCGACGCTCAGAACCTCGACGGGAATATGCTGCCCGACAGAAAATACCCTGGGATTCGGTGTGATAACAGTATTTTCGCGAATGTGATGGAGAAAGCTGAGAAAGTACCCCATCGCGACCAAATTGGAAAGCATTGTAGCAATTGCCGCTCCTTGAATGTTCAGCCGGAATACGAAAATAAAGATCGGATCAAGCACGATATTCAAAATTCCGCCGAACGCTACGCCGAATCCGGCTGACTTTGAATATCCTTCAGCACGAATGAGGTGCGCCAGCTCCGCATTCATCACCGTTGGAACCGCGCCGACGCCAATCGTCCAAAAGGCGTACTGACGGCAATACTCCCATGTGTCCGCGCTGGCTCCTAAAATCGGGAACAGCAGCGGTTCCAGCAGAATGATGGCAATTCCGTAAAGCAAGGCGACTGCCGCGCCTGTCCAGATACAAAAGGATGCGCAATGCCGCGCTTTTTCCTGATTGCCTGTGCCAAGGCAGCGAGAAATCAGACTGGAGCCGCCCAAGCCAAAGAGATTGGCAAAGCCCGTCAGCAGCATAAAACACGGCATGGCGATGGTCGCCGCCGCTACCTGCAGCGGATCGTTCAGCTTTCCAATGAAGAACGTATCCGCCATGTTGTAGACTACGGTGATGAGTTGACTGATAACTGTGGGAATGGCAAGCGTCAGTACAGCTTTGTGCACCGGCGCATCAGAAAACAATGCGGTTCGTTCAGCGTTCATTCCGTGCCACCTCCCGGTGCAGACCGTCGACCACGCACCCGATGGCAAGACGGTAGCTTTCTCCCAGGTCTACGGGATAATGCGAAAAATAACCGGACGCTTCCTGCGAAACAAATCCGTGCATCACGCCGCGCAAAACCCGCTGCCAATGCATCCGGCGTTCCTCGGGGATGGAATAGCCACGCAAGACCTGCATGGACGGCTCTGCGGTCATGGCCGCGGCCGCGCGCAGGGTTTCATCCTTGCCCATCGGCATTTGCATGATGAACTGATAGAGCGCGGCATGAGCTTTTGCAAATGCACGATAGCTCTCCGCCAGCGCGAAAATCGCCGCATCGCCACTTTTTCCCTCAATGGCGGCAAGCTGCGACGCCTTCTGGTCGTTCAGCGCAGATAGGCCAACCTCAGTAAACAGCGCGTCCATGCTCTCAATGTGCGCATACAGCGACGCGGTTTTGACGCCCAGCTTCTCCGCCAGCACCCGCATGGAGAATGCTCCAAAGCCGTTTTCCTCGATCAGTTTTTTTGCCGCCTCAACAATCCCATCTCTATTCAATCCTTTGTGGAACATAAAGCCGCCTCTAATCCTAATATCATTAGCATTATTCTATCCTAATGCAATTAGGATGTCAAGTTCTTCCGGCTTTCTTTATTGAAAAAACCGAAATGCTGATAAGCAGATATGGCTTCCCCCTCTCGACTGTCAGAAAAAAGTCTGCTATACTCTAAGAAGTAAACTTTTGGGAGAATACAAGCATGATAAAAATCTTATTCGTTTGCCACGGCAACATCTGCCGCAGTCCAATGGCAGAATTCGTGATGCGAGATATGGTGAAAAAGAACGGGCTATCCGCACAAATTCAAACCGCTTCCGCGGCTACGAGCTGCGAGGAAATCGGCAATCCAGTCTATCCGCCCGCGCGGCGCAAGCTGGCCGAGCACGGCATCCGCAGCGACGGTCACGCCGCGCGCCAAATGACCCGACAGGATTACGACGCCTACGATTACCTAGTGGGCATGGACCAAGCGAACCTGCGCAACATGCGCGCCATATCCGGCGGCGACCCGGCTAAAAAAATATCGTTGCTGATGGACTATACCGATCGGCCCGGCAGCGTGGCTGACCCATGGTATACCGGCGATTTTGAAACCACCTGGCGCGACGTGGAAGCGGGTTGCCACGGCCTGCTGCGCGCCCTGCTGGCAGAGAATCCTGCGCTGAAAACCTGAAGCGCACGTTAAGAATTGTCGGCGCATTCCTTTGGAATCCGCCGACCCGCAAAACTCCGGTCTTGCTAATTCTCATCCCTCAAAAAAGGACTGTGACGAAGCTTTTGATTCCACAGTCCCCTTTTTACGGAGCAGAAATTAATAATGGCAGCGCTCTGCGCAGTAGTGTGACTGCTATAAAGCACCGGAGACTCCGCATAGCGGTGGCTCCGGCTGCGTCGTGCTGGAATCCGCAGGATTCGCACTCGCTGGTCGCGCTTGCGCCCCGCACAATAGCGCGACTGCTATAAATGCACCGGAGACTCCGCATAGCGGTGGCTCCGGCTGCGTCGTGCTAGAATCCGCAGGATTCGCACTCGCTGGTCGCGCTTGCGCCCTGCGCAGTAGCGCGACTGCTATAGATGAGACACCGACAATTCTTACAACAAGTCCTCGAAGCAATACCTGGCGCCGGTCGCGCCAACCGCGGCCACACACCTGGCCGCCGCCCGCGAGGCGATTTCCAGACTGCGTTCCACGCCGATATCACGGGCCATGCATGCCAGATACGCACCCACAAAGTTATCGCCCGCGCCAGTCGTATCCACGACGCGCGCCGCCAGCGAAGGCTGGCGATACAGCCTGCCATCCACCAGCGCCATGCTGCCCTGCGCGCCCAGCTTCAGCACCACGCGCTGCGGCCCGTAGCTCGCCAGCGCGCGCAGCATCGCTTCGGGCTCGCGCTCGCCGGTAATGGCCTGCGCCTCGTCGAGACTCGGAAAAACATCGTCCACCAGTCCCAACGCCGCATGGATATAATCCATGCCCTGCTTCGCCAGGTCCTGCGTAAAATCCGCAGTGAGTCGAATATGATTTTCGCGCGCAAATGTGCTGACGGCCGCAAGTGCATCCAGCGTCAAATTCGGCATTCCCCACAGGCTTCCAATGGATATGATGTCGAATTCTTTCATCGCCGGATCGGGACGCAGCGTGAAGCGATCCAGCGCGCCGTGGCTCAGCAGAAAGTGGCGCTCTCCGTCGGGCTCGATCAGTATGACGCTGGTCGTGGTAGGACAATCCGTCAGGCGCGTCACAAAGCGCGTATCCACGCCCTCGGCCTTCAGCGTTGAGAGAATACACTCGCCCCAGATATCGCTGCCTACACAGGCGCTCAACGCGCAATCCACCCCCAGCCGCCGCAACACGATGGCCTCGTTCAGCGCATCGCCGCCGGTGAGTATGCGCAGGGGTTCAATATCGCTGGAATCCCGTTCAAAGGCGCTGGGCGACACCGGCAGAATTGGAATATCTGCCACGGCAATCCCCGCGCAGAGTATGCGCTTCATCCGTAATCCTCCAGACAAATTATTCAATGTAAAAAGTATAACATAATGCATACAATTTTTTCAACCACCTTCCCGCCACACTTGCAAGTTTTACAGAATTCAGGTATTATATAAATGGGATAGAAGCGATATATATTAATGATTAAAAGGATGGAATCACACGCCATGCGAACAGGCACAGTGAACATGACAAGCGGAAACGTCCGGCGCGTAATGATAAGCTTCGCGCTGCCGATTCTGTTGAGCCAACTGTTTCAACAGCTATATAACACCGCGGACTCGCTGATCGTGGGCAACCTGCTTGGCAAGCAGGCATTGGCGGCGGTGAGCTCCTCCACAGCGCTGCTGAGCCTGTTGACAAGCCTGATGATCGGCATTTCACTGGGCGCAGGCGTGGTCATCTCCCGCTACTTTGGCGCTGAGGAATACGATACGCTTTCAAAGGTAATTCACACCACCGTAGCTTTTGGCTTCGCCGCGGGCCTGATCATGACGATTGTGGGCGCGATACTTGCGCCGGTACTGCTCGAATGGATGGGCACCGCGCCGGATGTAATGGACGGCTCGGTGGCCTATTTCCGCTATTATTTTTACGGTTCCGTAGCGGTCATGCTGTACAATGTGTTCACCGGCATCATGAACGCGCTGGGCGACAGCCGCCGCCCGCTGTACTATCTGATATTTTCATCGGCGCTGAACGTGGCGCTGGATCTGTTGTTCATCGGCGTATTCCATTACGGCGTAGGCTCCGCGGCGGTGGCCACGGTCATTTCGCAGGCCGTAAGCGCGCTGCTGTGCTTCTTGCATTTGCGCAAACCGGGCACGCTGTATCAGCTGCAGCTGAGAAATATCCGCTTCCACCCGCAGCTGATGCTGGAAGTGACGCGCATGGGCCTGCCCACCGGCGTGCAGAATTCAGTAATCGCCGTAGCCAACGTGCTGGTGCAGAGCCACATCAATTCCTTCGGTTCGGATGCGATGGCCGCCTGCGGCACCTATTCCAAGCTTCAGGGCTTCGCCTTCTTGCCAATCACCAGCTTTGCCATGGCGCTGACTACCTTTGTGAGCCAGAACCTGGGTGCGCGGGAATACGCGCGCGCAAGGCGCGGCGCGCATTTTGGCATCATCGCTACGATTACGATGGCCGAGAGCATCGGCATACTTCTGGCAATATTCGCACCCACGCTGGTGCGCGCATTCAACAGCGACCCGCACGTAGTATCTATCGCGGTACAACAGGCGCGCATTGAAAGCCTGTTTTTCCTGCTGCTGGCGTTTTCTCACGCGGTAGCGGGCGTATGCCGCGGTGCGGGACGAGCCACCGTACCCATGACGATCATGCTGATGGTTTGGTGCGTGTTCCGCATCATATTTATCTCCGTGACCATGGGACGCTACCACGATATTCGCATCCTGTTCTGGGCCTATCCGCTCACTTGGATGATCTCCTCTATTCTGTTCCTGATCTATCTGCTCAAATCGGACTGGGTACACGGCTTCGAAGCGAATGCTGGCCGGCGCATCCATTTCCACTTCCACTAAGCGGACAACGGGAGGGTTGACAAGATGGAGCTTAATCCGAACATGCACTATCGCCCTGGTGCAGGCGGCGATATGCTGTCCGTGCTGGGTTACGGCTGCATGCGTTTCAGTCGCAAGGGCGCGGGCATCGATCTCGAAAAGGCGAAAGCCGAGCTGCGCGAGGCCATCGAAGGCGGCGTGAACTATCTGGACACGGCGTACATTTACCCCGGCAGCGAAGTCGCCGTGGGCAAAATTCTGGAAAGCACCGGACTACGCGATCGCGTGTACATTGCCACGAAGCTGCCGCAATATCTGATTAAATCGAGCGCGGGCATCGAAAAGACCTTCCGCGAGGAGCTCTCGCGCCTGCGCACCGATCACATCGACTACTATCTGATGCACATGATTACGGATGCGGCTTCCTGGCGCAAGCTGGAGGGGCTGGGCATTCGCGAATGGATCGCTGAAAAGAAGCGCAAAGGCGAAATTCGCCACATCGGCTTTTCCTTCCACGGCAGCACAGATATCTTTCTGGAAGTACTCAACGCCTACGATTGGGACTTCTGCCAGATACAGTATAACTATATGGATGAACACAGCCAGGCCGGGCGGCGCGGGCTGGAGGCGGCGCAGGCGAAGGGCGTGCCGGTAATCATCATGGAACCGCTGCGTGGCGGGCGACTGGTGGGCATGCTGCCGAAGGCAGCGCAGGCGCGCATCGCCGCCAACTCGCGGGGCTATACCGCAGCGCAGTGGGCGCTGAACTGGCTGTGGAATCAGCCGGGCGTCACCTGCGTGCTATCGGGCATGAACAGCCTGGAAATGGTGCGTGAAAACCTGAAATCCGCTGCGCAGGCACAGGCAGGCATGCTGACAGGCGACGATTTGAAGCTGATCGGTGAAATACGAAACGACCTGAACGGCGCCATCCGCGTGGGCTGCACCGGTTGCGGCTACTGCATGCCCTGTCCGCAGGGCGTGGATATCCCCGCCGCGTTTCGCTGTCTCAACGATATCGAAATCAGCGGCAAATTCGCGGCGCTTAAATCCTACTGGCAGATCACAGCCATCCGACAGACGCCGGGCAGCGCTTCCCGCTGCATCGGCTGCGGCAAGTGCGAGCGCCATTGCCCGCAGGGACTGCCGATTTGCGAAAAGCTGAAGGAGGCCTCGCGCGAGCTTGAACCGCCCATCTATCGCGCGGCGCGCTGGCTGGTACAGCGCTGGAAACCCTGGTAAATTCAAATTGGTAGCGAGGTGCTGAAAAAAATGGATAATCATCCTTCCCGTACAAACCGACTGTTTAAAACAAATCCGGTTATCAGCCACATCGCGGATGTGGATGCGCGCGCCTACGAGGGCGGCTGCGCCACCTATCGCGGCATCGCCAACAAGACGCTGCTACTGATGCTCTTTACGTTGCTGGGCTACGCGTCCTACTGCGTACTTTCGCAGCGCATCTTCCCGCACATGGCGGGTGCGGAGGTATTTACACTGGGCACAGCGGGCGTGCTGGCGCTGGTGTGTTCGTTCGTCGCCACGCTGTCGGTAAGCGCCTCCCCCGTCGCCGGCCCCATCTATTGCGTGAGCGAGGGATACCTGCTGGGCTACCTCTCTGTAACGCTTCTGGCGGGCTACGAGTGGATTTCGATGCTGACTATCATTCTGACGGTCCTGACAGTGATGGTAATGGCTGTGATGTTCGCGCACGGCATGATTCGTGCCAACGCCCGCTTCCATACGGTACTGCGCGCCGTGTTCGCCACGCTGATCGCCTACGCGGTCATCAGTCTGATCGGTCTGCTGCTGCCCTTCACCTCAGTCTACATGCGGCTGATATTCGTCAACCCCATGCTGAGCGTCCTCTCGTCGCTGGCAGGCGCGGCCATCGCTGCCATGTTCCTGATCTCGGATTTTGAAACCATCGCCAAAACGGTGGAATGCGGCATGCCCGAGCAATACGAATGGCCCGCAGCGTTCGGCCTGGCGATCACGATTATCTGGCTGTATATAAAAATCCTCAAGTTGATCCGCATCTACGGTCGCAGAAAGGATTGACCGAGTTCCCCTCGAAGGCACGCGAGCCGCCTTCGAGGGGTTTTCAGTCAAAAGCGCAATGGAGGACGATATGAATATCTACGAATTCTGCAATGCAGTCGTCGCACAGGACGCGCCGAGACTCCGGCAGTTCTTTTGCAAAGACGCTATCATAAATTGGCACTGCACGAACGAGCGCTTCACGGTTGAAGAGTATATTGCCGCAAATTGCAAATATCCCGGAAGTTGGAACGGCAAGGTGGAGCGCGTCGAAACCATCGGCGAACTGATCATCGCCGTCTTAAACGTCTATCCTAAGGACAGAAGCGCATCCTTCCACGCGGTATCCTTTATAAAAACCATGAATGGAAAAATTATATCCATGGATGAATACTGGGCGGACGACGGCGACGCGCCGCAATGGCGGCGAGACATGCACATCGGCAGCGCGATAAAATAAATCTGCGCGCTGTCGATTGCTTTTTGTCGTTAAATCTATTACTCCTATTGACAAAATAGGATATAATAGATTTGTTGAGGAATTTATCAACGTTTCTCTCGCAGTGGCCGGCGCGCTGCGCCCATGCGCATTGACAGTCCATCCATGATGGGCGGCGCCGCCGGAGCACGAGGGTCGCCGGCCCGCGAAACTCTGATTCTGCAATTCTCACCACTTACAAAAAACGGAGGCTGAAACAATATGGCAAAGGACAGGCGCGCGCTGATTGCCATGAGCGGCGGAGTAGACAGTTCCGTATGTGCGCTGCTGATGCGCGCGGCGGGCTACGCCTGCGAGGGCGCAACGATGCGGCTCTATCGAAACGTAGATATCGGTCTGAGCGAATATCACGGCTGCTGCACCCAGAAGGACATTGACGATGCGGCCGACGTGGCCTTCACGCTGGACATGCCCTTTCACGTTCTGGATTACACGGCGCAATTCCGCCGCGAAGTAATTGAAAAATTCATCCGAACCTACGAAGCTGGCGGTACGCCCAACCCCTGCATCGATTGCAATCGCCGCCTGAAATTCGGCATGCTGCTGGACTATGCCGCCGAACATGGCTTTGATTGCGCAGCGACCGGCCACTATGCGCGCATTCAGCGCGACGCAGCCTCGGGCCGCTACCTGCTGCTGCGAGCGCTGGATGCCGGCAAGGATCAGAGCTATGTGCTCTACATGCTAACGCAGGCGCAGCTGGCACGGCTGCGCCTGCCGCTGGGCGATTACACCAAGGCAGAGGCACGCGAAATGGCAGCCGGGGCCGGGCTATGCAACGCGCGCAAGCATGACAGCCAGGATATCTGCTTCGTGCCGGACGGCGACTATGCCGCCTTCATGGAGCGCAGTCGCGGCCTGGCCTATCCGCCGGGCGATTTTTTGGATCTCTCGGGCGCTGTGGTCGGACGGCATCGCGGCGCGGTACGCTACACCGTCGGCCAGCGCCGCGGGCTCGGACTCGCACTGGGCGAACCGGTATACGTGTGTGCGCGGCGCATGGCGGATAACACCGTCGTCGTCGGCCCGGAGCGCGCGCTGTACGCCCGTGCACTGCTTGCGGACGAAGTGAACTGGATTCCCTTCGATGCGCCGCCCGGACCGCTGCGCGTGACGGCATGTACGCGTTACCGGCAGACTCCCCAACCCGCCACGGCATACATGACCGATCAGGGCCTGCTGCGGCTGGACTTCGATGCGCCTCAGCGCGCCATAACGCCCGGTCAGGCCGTGGTGCTCTACGACGGCGATCTGGTACTCGGCGGCGCTACCATACGGGAGGCGATCAAATGATTTATCTGGATTATGCGGCGGACGCACCCGTGGAGCCTGAAGCGCTGGCACGCTTCTGCGAAATGACCAGTACGCCCGACCGCCTGCGCTTTGGCAACCCAAATGCGGCGCACGCAGCTGGGCGGGCGGCGCGCGCGGAAATGGCGCGTATCGCGGAATCCATCGCCGCGCTGCTGGGCGCACAGCCCGATGAGGTGATTTTCACCTCGGGCGCAACGGAAGCGAACAATACCGCCGTCAAGGGCATCGCGTGCATTCGCGGCGGCGGGCGCATCATTTCCACGCCGCTGGAGCACGCGTCGGTGCGCGCATGCCTGAATGAACTGGGCACACATGGCTGGCGCGTGGATTTGCTCCGCCTGCGACCTGACGGACAGATTGATCTCCGTCACCTGGCGGAGCTGTTAACCCCAGATACCGCGTTGCTGGCCGTAAGCGCGGTAGACAGCGAGCTCGGCGCGGTCCAGCCGCTCAGCGAAATTCAGGCGCTGCTGAGGGCTTACCCAAACTGCCGCCTGCACGTGGATGCGACGCAGGCCGTCGGCCGCATTCCCATCAGCTTCGGCGGCATCGACACGATGAGCCTGTCGTTTCACAAGTTCGGCGGTCTCAATGGCAGCGGTCTACTGCTCAAGCGCCGAAACATCGAAATGGTGCCGCTGTTGCACGGCGGCGCGGGCACTTCAGCCCATCGCAGCGGCACGCCTGCGCTGGCGTTGGCCGCGGCGGGTGAAACGGCGCTCCGGCTGGCGCTGGAACACCGGGCGACGCGCTTTGAAGCCGTCGCGGCGCTAAATCGGCGGCTGCGCGCGGCGCTGCTGGCGCGTCCCGGCGTTCGGTTGAACAGCCCTGAAGCGGCGGTTCCACATATACTGAATCTGAGCGTAGCGGGCGTGCGCGGCGTACGCTTTCAACAGGCACTGGATGAAATGGGCGTGTGCGTATCGGTAAAATCCGCCTGTGCCACAGACGGCGCGCCGTCCGAAGCCGTGCTGGCCCTATGCGGCGATCGTCGCAACGCGCTCTCCTCCTGGCGCGTCAGTTTGAGTCACCTGACTACCGACGCGGAACTCGACGCCTTTTTGGCAGCGTTCGACGCCTGTTATCGGCAGCTTTTGCCGCGTTAAACGTAAAAATGAGAGCAGCGCTCGCACGCCTGCCTTCATTCTGGATATTGATAAACCGCGGCGCAGGTAACTTTGTTGCACGCAGTGGGCAGGCCGCCGCTCTTTGAGCGGCGGCCTGCCCACTGCAATTCTATGAATTCGACCACGGTGACTGTTGTAATGCAAGCCGGAATCTCTGCTTTCTCAGATGCCTTTCAGAAAATTCTGCGATTGTAGGGTTCATCAGTACCAGTACGGTAGACCGGGCGGACAAAAACACTTCCGACCGTCCCCATTCATCATTTATTCAAAAGTGTTCTAATGACTACGTTAACGCACCGCTTTTCATCGTCGTTCAACGCGCGAAAACACGTCAGCATTTCTTTTTCCGCCTGGTTCAAATGATACGCTTCCGTATGCTCAATTTTCCTGCGAATATCGGTATGCCCCACAATATAATCAATTGAAGTGTTGAAATAATCTGCCATACGCTCTAAAATTTCAATCTCCGGCTCAATATTGTGGTTTTCATATTTATTGATAGACGGTTGACTGACGTTGATTGCGTCGGCAAGCCGCTGCTGGCTGATCCCATATTCCTGTCGCAGTGCCTTTAAGTTCCGCAGCATCACTTTTCCCTCCCGCTGCTATTATTTTAACAACTGCAGGGAATTATGTGAAAATCCCAAAAAGAATTATTGACTATAACTTCTGGTTGTTATATAATGACGATAAAGAGATACTCTTGAACGAGGGGGAGATTTTATATGTACTGTCGAGCCTGTGGCAATGAAATTCTGGATGATACGCTCTTTTGTCCTAAATGTGGTGCAAAGCAGCAAGAATCAGGGACGCCTGCAACGCCCCAGCCAATCATTGTAAACGTACACAATGAAAACAACAACGCAAATGTTGGCGGCATAGATGCAAACTATCCTTACAAGAGCAAGTGGACCGCCTTTCTGCTTTGCTTTTTTCTGGGTGGTATCGGCGTACATCGTTTCTACGTCGGCAAAACCGGCACGGGCATTCTCTGGCTGCTCACAGCCGGCGTATTTGGCGTGGGCTGGCTCGTGGACTGGATCGTAATTCTCTGCGGTGGCTTCCGTGATAAGGCAGGCTATCCTCTGAAATAGGATCAATTTCATTTACATGTAAGTGACATGAACAAACAGATGGAGAGATTGAATATGAAACGCAGATTTGTTTGGCTTATCCTGATTGCTCTGCTCCTGAGCAACACAGCTTATGCCCTGGACATGGGTGACCTGTGGGGCGGATTGACTTCAATCTTCAGCGCAGACGATGGGAAAACTTACAGTGTGGGCGAAACGGCAAGCGCGGATGGCATTTCCGCAACTCTGACAAAGGTCATGGAGAGCAACGGTGGCAGCGGTACCACGCCCGAAGATGGTAACGTATTTCTCGTGTGCGAATTCACAATCGAAAACAATTCCGAGGAGGAATTGGTAATCAGTTCCGTACTGTGTTTCAGCACGGAATGCGACGGAAAATCCTGCACCATCAGCCTTGATGGCTTGAGCGTCGCGATGCTGTCCGGCAAAGTTCAGCTGGATACCGTGATCGAGCCCGGAAAGAAACAGAGCGGCGTGGTAGCCTACGAGGTTCCTCAGGACTGGCAGGAATTGAAAATTCGTTTTACCCCTGAAGCATGGGGCGGAAACGCAATGAATTTTGGCGTATCCCGTTAGTACGAAAACGATACATACATTGCGGGCGGCCGGCGCAATGCGCCAGCCGCCCTCATTTTAGCTCTGTTCCTATTTCAGCTTTTCAAAATCATCCACGCCATGCTTGCACAGCGGGCAAATGAAGTCCGCGGGCAGTTCCTCGCCCTCGTACACATAGCCGCAAATCTTGCACACCCAGCCGGGCTTTTCCGTTTCACGGGGCTGCGGCTTGGGCTTGATGTGTTCGAAGTAGTAGGCGTAAGTGAGGCTGGGTGCGCCGGAGAGCACCTGCGCCTCAGTCACATCCGCAATGAAGAGCGTGTGCGTGCCGCAATCGCGCGCCTCGATCACCCGCGCGGAGATGAATGCATTTGCATGTTCATTCAGGTACACCAACCCGTTTTCGCCGGTGCGAATCTCGAAACGATTGCCATCGAACTTGTCCGTATCGCGGCCGGAATGGAAGCCAAACTGCTCAAAAATCGCGAACGGCGCGTCTGTGGAGAGCACGGACAGATTAAATACACCGGTCTTAGCAATCATATCGTGGGTGTAGTTGGCTTTATTCACGGCAATGGAAATGCGCCGGGGCGTGTCGGTGAGCTGCTGCGCAGTATTGATGATGCAGCCGTTATGCCGTCCGCCATCCTCGGCAGTGAGCAGGAATAAGCCATAGCTCAGTTTGAACAGCGCGTTCGGATCCACGGTTTCAGGCTCCGCATCGCTCTGCGCTGCCTGCGGCATGGACGGGGCGATCGCGTCGGCCAACTGGTCGAGCTGCTCGAGCTGGCTTTCCTTCAGCGAGCTGCGGATGCTCAAATGCTCGCCGATGAACTCCGTGCCCTTCAGCTTCGCCAGCGCGTTCTTCATCAACCCGGCGCTGGTGGGCGCCCAGGAGCCGTTCTCAATCAGCGCCACGCGGCGGTTCTGCAGGTTGTGGTTCACCAGATCGTTCACCAGATTCTCCATGCTGATAAAGATGCCCGCGTTGTAGGTGGGCGCGGCCAGCACGAGATGGCTGAAGCGGAAAGCGTCGGCAAGGACATAGGATGGATGCGTGTGCGACACGTCGTACACCTTCACCTTCACGCCGCGCTCAACCAGCTTGCCCGCCAGAATGTTCACGGCGTTTTCAGTGTGCCCATACACGGAAGCATAGCCCAGCAGCACGCCGTTTTCCTCAGGCTGATAGCTCGCCCAATGCAGATATTTATCGATAAAATCGCCAATGTTGCTGCGCCACACGAAGCCATGGAGCGGACAGATCATGTCGATCTCAATGGTCGAAGCCTTCTTCAGCACAGCCTTCACCTGCGTGCCATACTTGCCCACGATATTGGTATAGTAGCGGCGCGCCTCGTCCATATAATCGCGCTCAAAATTCACTTCATCGGCGAAGGTGTAGCCGTCCATTGCACCGAATGTACCGAACGCATCGGCCGAGAACAGGATTTTATGGGTAATTTCGTAGCTCATCATCACTTCGGGCCAGTGTACCATCGGCGCCATCACAAAGGTAAACTGCATTTTGCCGGTGGAGAGCACGTCGCCCTCCTTCACGATCTGGCAGCGCGCGGCAGTGTCCAGCCCGAAATAGTTCTTCAGCATGGCCTCGATTTTGGCATTGCACACGATTCGGCATTCCGGATAGCGGCGCGCGACCTCGCCCACAGTAGCGGCATGATCGGGTTCCATGTGATTTACGACCAGATAGTCAAGCTTCCGACCTGCCAGCACGTGCTCCAGATTTTCAAAATACTGCGCCGCGACGGACTGATCCACCGTATCCATCACCAGCGTCTCCTCGTCGTCAATAAAGTAGCTGTTGTAGGAAACGCCCCTGGGAATAGGATACACGCTCTCAAACAGCGCGAGCCGCCTGTCCTCGCCGCCGATCCAGCTGATACCGTCCGTGACTTTCTTGATGCAATACATGTATTCACCCTCATTTCCTGCGTTGAAATTGTTGAATGTATCGGGAACTGTGTTATATATAAACGCGGCAGACCGGTTTGAAACAGCCTGCCGCAGATTTTATCAATGCCTTGACGTCCAGGTGGATGGCCAGAGCGTGAGCAGCAGCGGGAAGATTTCCAGCCTGCCCAGCAGCATAGCCAGCGAAAGTACCACCTTGGACAGCTGCGAATAGCCCGCATAGCTCCCGGCGGGACCCGCCGCGCCCAACGCAGGGCCAATATTATTGAAGCAGGAAATCGTAGCAGCCAAATTCGTTTCCGTGTCGAAGGCGTCCAGTGAGAGCAGCAGCCAGACTGCCGCCATGCAGATGACATAGATGGCAAAATAGTTGCCGACCGACTTCTGCGTGGCCACGTCCACCGTCTTGCCTTCGAAGCGCACGGAGCTGACGGAACGCGGGTGCAGCAATTTGCGAATCTCGCCGCCGATCATCTTAAACAGCATCACCGCTCGGCTCACCTTCAGACCGCCGCCTGTGGAACCGGCGCACGCGCCCACCAGCATCAACAGCAGCAGCAATCCCTTTGAAAACTGAGGCCACAGATTGAAATCAGCGGTGGCATAGCCGGTGGTCGTCATGATGGAGGATACCTGAAATGCGGAATGCCGCACCGCATCGGCGACATTGCCGTAAATCGGAAAAATGTTCGCAGCGATCATCGCCGTGCTCGCCAGCGCGATCGCGCCGTAATACCAACATTCGGAGCACTGCGCTGCCGCGCGGAATTTGCGCGCCAGCATCAGGTAGTACAGATTGAAATTCACGCCAAATAAGAACATGAATACCGTGGTGACCCACTGAAGGTACGGACTGTAACCCGCGAAACTGTCGCGCTTGATGCCGAAGCCGCCGGTACCGGCCGTGCCAAAGGCATGCAGCACACTGTCGAACAGCGGCATGCCGCCCAGAACCAGCAGCACGATCTGCACCAGCGTCATCACCACATATATTTTATAGAGGATGCTGGCGGTATCGCGCGCACGCGGCAACAGCTTGCCTACTACGGGGCCGGGCATTTCCGCGCGCATAATGTGGATCGAACGATCAGACATGCTCGGCACCAGCGCCATGATAAACACCAGTACGCCCATGCCGCCCACCCAGTGGGTAAAGCTGCGCCAGAAGAGCAGGCCGTGGCTCATGGCCTCCACGTCGGTCAGTATCGACGCGCCGGTGGTCGTGAAGCCGCTGACCGTTTCAAAAAAAGCGTCTATGTAATTTGGAATTTCGCCGCTGAGCACGAATGGCAACGCGCCCACGGCAGAAACCGCCAGCCACGCCATGGCCACGGTCACAAAGCCTTCACGCGCGTAGATCACGTTGCTCTCAGGTCGGTTCAGCACACGCAGCACCAGCCCTAGAGCCAGCGAAATGGCCGCAGAAATCAATATCGCGCCCACGCAGCTTTCGCCGTAAATCACGGCTACAATCGCGGGCAGCGCCAACATGGCCGCCTCAAACTTGAGCATCAGCCCAAGCGTGTTAAATACCATTTTGCGATTCATTTTTCTATCAACACCGCCCCTTTTCGCGCGCGGTTCCTTACAACAGAATGTCCTTCAGATCGTGAATATAATGGCCCGCCGTCATCACAATCACGTGATCGTCCGGCTGAATCACGTCCACACCGGATGGAATCACCGCACGGCGATTGCGCAGTATGCCCGCGATCAGCACGCCGGGCTTGAACTGCAAATCTTTCAACGGCACGTTCAGGTGGCTGAAATCGCCCTCCACTCGGAATTCCAGCGCCTCGGCGCGGCCATCCATCAGCTTATAGAGCGTTTCCACATTGCTGCCCATGGAGTTCTGCAGCGCGCGGGCATAGCGCGTGAGCACATTGGAACTGGTATGCCGCGGCGAAATGCGGCTGTCCAGCCCAAGCTTGTCGGCAATGGAACCCAGTTCGTCGCGGTTAACCTTGGAAACCACCTTCGGCACGCCCAGATTGGAAGCGAAGAAGGCGATCAGTATGTTCTCTTCATCCATGCCGGTAAGCGCCGCGAAGGCGTCCATGGACTTGATGCCCTCCTCCAGCAGCAGCTCCTGCTGCGCGCCATCGCCGCAAATCACCACCACGTCGCCCAGCTTTTCGCTGACCTCGCGGCAGCGCTTCTTATCCTGTTCAATAATCTTCACGTTCGTGCCGCTGCTGGCCAGCATCCTTGCCAGATAGAAGGCCATGCGGCTCGCGCCCAGCAGCATCACGTTCCTGGCCTGCTTCTGCAATATGCCCAACTCGCGCAGCAGGCGCTGAATTTCCGTGGGCGAAGCGGTAAGCTCGATGCGGTCGCCTGCCTGAAGCGTACAGCTGCCGTCCGGAATGAACACCTCGTCGCCGCGCTGCACCGCGCAGACCAGGAATTTTGCCTGGAAGCGCTTACGCAGTTCTGAAAGCGGCACGCCCAGCAGCTTTGAATCGTCCCTGAGCCGCAGCTCCACCATTTCAAAATAGCGACGGGAAAAGTATTCAATCTTCACGGCGCTTGGCAACTTGAGCACATGGTAGAGTTCCTGCGCCGCCAGCAGATCCGGATTAAATGAGAGCGAAATATCCAGCTGCTGGCGCATAAAGGCCAGGCTGCGGTCGTTATACTGCGGGCTGCGAATGCGCGCCACGGTATGCCGTGCGCCCATCTTCTTGGCCAGAAAGCAGCTGAGCATGTTCAGCTCATCCGAGCATGTGGTGGCCACAAACAGCTCCGCGTCCGCCACGCCCGCCTCGGCCAGCGTATCGCAATCGGTGCCGCTGCCACAGACGCACATGCCGTCGTATATATTTGAAATTTCGGAAATCACCGCGGGATCGTTGTCCACCGCGACGATATCGTGCCCCTCCGCAAGCAGGCTGGCAAGAATAGTAACGCCGATCTTGCCGCAGCCAACGATGACGATATTCATATTTCTGAATCCTTCTTTATTGTTCGTGATTATCAAATCCGTTCCCATTATAGTACAAAGGAACAGGTTTGGCCAGCGCATTTCGCGGCCGGACTGTTATCCGGCCGCGAAATTAGCGGAGAATTATCATTAGTTTATTCTAATCTACGCCGTGCTCAAGTACCTCGCGCGCCGTTTCCGGCAGCACGCGCGCAATTTCCGAAAGCAATGCGCGCAGGCGGGTCTTGCTGCGCGCCTCGGCGCGCAGCGTGATCTGCTGAGCGGTAACGGACTTGCGAATCAGGAACCAGCCATCCGAAAAATCTGCGCGCACACCGTCCAGATGACTGATAGCCGCGCCCTGCGCGCGCGCCAGTTCTTCCACCCTGTCCAGCCAGGACTGCTGCTGCGCATAAGGGCAGAACACGCGCAAATCGGGGGTGATTGGCGGGCAGACGATTTCGCCTGCCATTTCGCCCAACGAACGCCCGCTCTGCGCCACCAGCTGCGCCATGAACAGCGCGGCAAACAGACCGTCGTCGTAACCCAACTCACCGAAGAAGAAGTGACCGCTGACCTCGCCGGCCACCGCCGCGCCGTTTTCCAGAAAGCGCTTTTTAATGAAGGCATGGCCGCTGCGTTCAGGCACCGGCGTGCCGCCCATGCGCAGAATCGCGTCGCGCACGACGGATGAGGACTTCTGATCATATACCACGGGCGTGGGCTTATCCTTCAACAACGCGCCGACAAACAGCGCCAGCGCCTTTTCATTCTGCACCGGCTCGCCGCGCTCATCCAAAAATACCGCGCGGTCGCCGTCTCCGTCGAAGGCCACGCCGAAATCCGCGCCGCACTCGCGCACGGCCCTGCTGGTGTTGCCCAAGCAGGTAAAATCCGCCGGGTTGGGCGAGCGATCCGGAAAACTACCGTCCGGGCGGCAGCTCAGCTCCGTCACCCGATAGCCCGCGGCGCGAAACGCCTCGGGCGCAATGCGGCTCATTGCGCCGCAGCCCGCATCCACCAGCACGTGCAGCTGCTTCGGCGCATGGAAGCGCGCCTTCATCGCGGCAAGATATTCTCCCGTCGCGTTCCACGTCTCAAGCGCGCCCGCTTCTTCGCGAAAGCTGCCGTCCTCAACAATCTTCTGCAGGCGATCGATGGTGTCGCGCGTCACGGGTGTATCGCCAATCATAAATTTCACGCCGTTGTACTGCGGCGGATTGTGGCTGGCGGTCACGGTAGCACCGGCCTGCACGGGCGTATGCTTGAGCGCAAAATAGAGCGCAGGCGTAGGAATTGTGCCAAGATCAACAACGCGCGCGCCGGACGCGATCAGGCCTTCGATCAATGCGGCCTTCAGCTCGGGCGTGCTCAGGCGCACGTCGCCGCCTACCAATATGCGTCCCGGACAGAGCGTGGCCAGCGCGCGGCCGATTCTATAAACCTCCGCAGCGGTCAACTCGCTGCCATATATTCCGCGAATATCACAATCCTTGTAAATGCTCATCTATACCTCCACGCCGTATATTTTCCGAACGTCCTGAAGGAAGCGGACGTAAATCTCATCGTACTTATCCGCCAGCGCCATATCCGGCTCCACCGCCTTGGCACAGCGAATCATGCGCGCGGCCGTCTTTTCCAGGCCGCCAAAATAGTTGCCCGCAGCCAGCAACGCCGAGCCCATCGCCGCGTCCACGGCTTCGGGCACGCGCATCTCCCGCCGCAGTATCGAGGCGCGAATCTTCAGCCAGAGATCGCTGCGGCACGCGCCGCCCGCGGCGCAGATGCTCTCGCCTACGCGGCAGCCAAGCCTTTCCATGCGCTCCAGCGCCATGCGCTCGGCAAAGCCCACGCCCTCCATAATGGCGGGATAGAGCCTGCCGCCGGTCACGTCGCCCACATAGAAAGCTTCGCAGTCCGGCAGCGCAAATGGGAAACGCTCGCCGCGCCCGGTGAGCGGATAACAGCGCACGCCCGTGGGAATCAACCGCTCGGACAGCGCGTTCATTTCATCAAACGTCTTATCGCCCCGCGCACCGTTGAGCACGCGGCCGCCCAAATTCGCCGCGCCGCCGAGCAGCCATTCGCCGCCGGGCAGCTTGTGTGAATAGCAGGCGCCACTGGGATCAATTACCAGCTTTCGGGTAACGCCCTTGAGCACGAAGGTGGTACCGATAATCGAGGCCCAACGACCCTCCCCCACTGCGCCCGCCGCCAGCGCCGAGGCATAACCGTCGGTGGAACCGCCGGTTACGATGGCCGTTTCGGGCAAGCCCAGTTCCGCGCAAGCCTCGGGCGTAATATGCGCGATAGCCGCGCCGGGCGCCACGATGCGCGGGAGCTTCGCAAGGGAAATTCCCAGCTCTGTTTCATATTCCATGGGCCAACGGTTATCGATCAGGTCATAACCGGTCTTGAGCGCGTTGGAATAGTCGGAAACGGCATATTCACCACAGAGCATGCCGGCCACATAGTCCGCCTGGTGCGCAAACAGGCGCGTTTTGGCATAAATTTCAGGCAGTTCATCGTGAATCCAGAGAATGCGGGGCAGCGAAAAGGACGCGCTGAAGCGATACCCCAGCTTCGCTTCTATATGGCCCAGCTTCGCGTGGACGCGCGCGGCCTGCTCCCGCGCGCGCGGATCATTGTACATGATGCCGTTGGTCAACGGGCGCATATTTTCATCCAACGGCACGATGGTGCCGCTGGTACCATCGATGGACACGGCCATAATCGCCTGCGGATTGGGCAGCGCGTCCGTACAGGCCCGAATGGCGGCCTTCGCC
This sequence comes from uncultured Clostridia bacterium, assembly GCA_934645275.1. The sequence goes on along the minus strand of CAKUDW010000005.1, from coordinate 3,697 downwards.
GCAGCCAGCCAGTGTGCGGGCGACTGCTCGTACCAGCCCGCCTGCGTCGCGATGTTCAGCGTTTCAAACGCCACGGAATGCGCGGCGTGTATTTTTCCCGTTTCATCCGCGACCACGCAGCGCGCGCCCTGCGTGCCTATATCTATACCCATAAACAACATGAGGCAGATCAACTCCTTTCGGACGTAAAAACATTCCGGTTCACAGTAGGCTTCCAGGCTGAGATGTACGCAATTTCGAGCAGCTCCGACCGCCGTTCAGAACGCCTTTCCATATCCATTCGAGGCAAAGCAATGCGAAAATTCAGCCACGGACGCTAATGACGCTAATAATATACTCGGCAATTCCAAGAACACGCTTCAATTATACCTGAATGCCGTTCATCCCGCAAGCGCAATTTAATTTTACCGATTCAGCTTTACAGGGCATTTATCATTCGGGTATAATATTGGTGTGAAGCACGGCATAAAACAAATACATGGAAAGAGAGCGAGAGATTTTGAATCCGAAGGCGCGTCGGCCTGGCCGGGAAGCGTGGCTGTTGATCTATGTCCCGGTATATCTGGCCCTGTTTTACATTGTGGAACACGTCATTACCGATAACTACTGGATTTCCTATTGTCCGCTGGACGATGCGATTCCCTTCGTCCGCCAGTTCGTATTCATCTATGTGCTGTGGTACCCGCTGATGGCGGGCATGGCGATGTGGCTGCTCTGGCGCGATAGGCACGCGTTCCTGCGCTATGGCTGGGCCGTGATTTCCGGATTGACGCTCAGCATTGTCATATTCTTTATCTGGCCCAGCGGCCAAAACCTGCGCCCCGCCGCGCTGCCGGGGAACGACCTGGCCTCGCGCCTGCTGCGGGCCATTTATGCCGCGGATACGAACACAAACGTGCTGCCCAGCATGCACGTCGTAGGTACGCTGGCAGCCGTGCGCGCAGCATTTGAGCCCGCCTGCTTTAAGAAGAAACTGCCGCGCTGGGGCATAGCCGTACTGGGACTGCTGATTAACGCCTCCACGGTGCTCGTCAAGCAGCATTCGTTGCTGGATCTGTTGGCCGGAGCGGCGCTGTATCTGTTAATCTATCCGTTTATATACATCCTGCCGGACAGAATTCGGCATAGAAGGACATAAAAGAAGCCTTCGGTTCGCAGTGAACCGAAGGCTTCCTCTATGGGCGGACTAACCGCGCTTACCGTGCATGGCAACGATGCAATTGATCTCACAAAGAAACATCCGCCAATTCTTATATCTTATTCCAGCGCAGCCACCGCTTCGGCGATGCGTGCCTCGTCAGGACGCATCGCAGCGATGGTGTCCTCAAGCAGCTTATCCAGCTCCCAACCGAGCATTTCCGCACCGCGGCGAATGACGTCGCGCGAGCAGCCGGCGGCGAATTTTTTATCCTTGAATTTCTTCTTCAGGCTGCTCAGTTCCATATCGCTCACGCTGTGGCTGGGGCGCATGCGCGCGGCTGCGCCGATCAGTCCGGTAAGCTCGTCGGCGGCAAAGAGCACCTTTTCCATTTCCAGCTCGGGCGCCACATCCGCGCACAGGCCGTAGCCGTGGCTGACGATGGCGTGAATCATTTCCTCGGAAACGCCCGCCTCGCGCAGCAGCTCAGGAGCCTTGACGCAGTGCTGCTCGGGGTAGAGTTCAAAGTCAATATCGTGCAACAGCCCCACGAGGCCCCAGAAATCGACCTCATCGCCGTGACCGAGCTTTTCGGCATACCAGCGCATCACGCCTTCAACGGTGAGCGCGTGCTGGATGTGAAAGGGTTCATGATTGTACTTCAGGAGCAGTGCCCAGGCCTGTTCCCGAGTGATACTGCTGGTCAGCATGGTCATTCATCTCCCTAATTCTTATTGCTAGTAGCGCGCAGCGTCACATCGTGGTAACCGCCCTCGACGATGCTGACGGAGGAAACCAGCGTAAGCTTGGCATTGGCCTGAAGCGCGGAAATGCTGGTAACGCCGCAATTGCACATCGTGGACTTGACCTTATACAGGCTCTTTTCCACATTATCGTGCAGCGAACCGGCGTAGGTAACATATGAATCCACGCCTTCCTCAAAGTTAAGCTTGGCCTTGCCGCCCAAATCGTAACGCTGCCAGTTGCGCGCGCGGTTGGAACCCTCTCCCCAATATTCCTTCACATAGGAGCCGTTTACCATCAGCTTAGGCGTGGGACTCTCGTCGAAGCGGGCGAAGTAGCGGCCCAGCATGATGAAGTCTGCGCCCATGGCCAGCGCCAGCGTCATGTGATAATCATGCACGATACCGCCGTCAGAGCACACGGGAATGTATATACCGGTATTCTTATAATACTCGTCGCGCGCGGCGGCCACCTCGATCAGCGCGCTGGCCTGGCCGCGGCCAATGCCCTTGGTTTCGCGGGTGATGCAGATGGAGCCGCCGCCGATGCCGACCTTCACGAAATCCGCGCCCTGCTTGGCCAGGAACATGAAGCCGTCGCGATCGACCACGTTGCCCGCGCCCACCTTCACGCTGTCACCGTACTTTTCGCGGATGAACTTAATGGTCTTGGCTTGCCAGCAGCTGTAACCCTCGGAAGAATCGATGCACAGCACGTCCGCGCCTGCTTCAATCAGGGCGGGAACGCGCGTCTCATAATCCTTGGTATTGATGCCCGCGCCCACCATGTAGCTCTTCTTGCTGTCCAGCAGTTCCAGCGGGCTTTCCTTGTGCTGGGTATAGTCCTTGCGGAATACAAAGTACATCAGCTTGCCCTGGTCGTCCACGATGGGCAGGCTGTTGAGCTTGTGCTCCCAGATAATATCGTTGGCTTCCTTCAGCGTGGTTCCCGCGGGCGCGGTGACCAGCTTCTCGAGCGGCGTCATGAAGGTGGAAACTTTCTCAGTGGTCTCCATGCGGGAAACGCGGTAATCGCGGCTGGTGACCACGCCGAGCAGGCGGCCGTCTGGTCTGCCATTTTCGGTGACGGCGATGGTAGAATGGCCGAATTCCTCCACCAGATCCAGCACGTCCTTGAGCGTCTGATCCGGGCGCACATTGGAATCGCTGACCACAAAGCCTGACTTGTAGTTCTTCACACGGGCGACCATCGCAGCTTCGTCCTCAATGCTCTGAGACCCATAGATGAAGGACATGCCGCCCTCGCGCGCCAACGCGATGGCCATGGTATCGTCGGAAACCGACTGCATGATCGCCGATACCAGCGGAATATTCAGATTGATCGGGCACTTTTCTTCGCCCTTGCGGAATTTGACCAGCGGGGTTTTCAGCGTTACGTTTGCCGGAACGCAATCCTCGGAGGTGTAGCCAGGAATCAGCAGATACTCACTGAAGGTGTGGGAAGGTTCACTGATATAATGCGCCATCGTACATCGCTCCTTGCCAAAGTATATTTGAATTATCATATCATTTCAAACGGTTTTTTGCATCATGATCGCGTTAATGTTGAATGGCAAATACCATCAAGGCTGTGTGAAGCCGCAGCTTTTATGCGGCGCGCATAAATTAAGTTCTCACGGCGGGCAGGATTTTTGACCGCCGCGCACGAAATAGGCACTGAATGGATTTATGTGGAGGTGACGCAGCTTGGAAATGGAAAGATGCCTGTTTCAGGTAAACGGATTTGAAATTCCCGCAGGATTCCCTGTGGCCGACCGGGACGATATCTATCTGCCGCTGCTGCGCAGGCTAACGG